>SVEA01000016.1 GCA_015057615.1 Lachnospiraceae bacterium
CTTCTGTTATTGTTCAACTCTTATTTTCAAGTAATCATTAACATATTCAAATGCATTTAAATACAGCTTCTGTTATTGTTCAACAGGTGTTAATGTTTGCTTACTGTTATATCCTTTTATTTAAATACAGCTTCTGTTATTGTTCAACGATTCTAATTCTTGTGGTAAACAACATACAAATTCGATTTAAATACAGCTTCTGTTATTGTTCAACGTAATTTTGTTTAAAATTATGCTATTTTTCAAATGCATTTAAATACAGCTTCTGTTATTGTTCAACTTGCATTAACTCTAGTAATGTTCTGGTTTTATCCTCATTTAAATACAGCTTCTGTTATTGTTCAACCAATGAATATTGGATACTATGTGCATATTGTATAATATTTAAATACAGCTTCTGTTATTGTTCAACGGACTTGCACCCGATTCATGTATGCTCTTAGTCCAAATTTAAATACAGCTTCTGTTATTGTTCAACTATATACTTGATTCTCGTTTGGTTCTGGTATTTCTTATTTAAATACAGCTTCTGTTATTGTTCAACAATTTTTATTTGCCAGTGTCTTTTTATACTCTTCCATTTAAATACAGCTTCTGTTATTGTTCAACCATAGCAATTAAGCCATTCTCATATAAAGTTTATCCTAAAGTCCTTATAAAATCAATACTTTACACAATTTTACCAACTATATTTAAATTCAAAGAATAAAAGTCTAGCATGATATATAACCCTTACATTATATGTAGTTTGGCAATTCTCAAACTAAAAACAGCCTGGTAAAATTATATGATCAGGTCTTCTCCGGTTTCATTGGGCCTGTTACCAAGAATATCTTCCCCATATACATTATTATTTTTTAGTTTTATGATACACACAAAATCTTCATCTGGTTTAATCACCTTCTTCAACTCATTTTTTAACAATATCATTTTTGATGGCGTTATTTCTCCTCGAAATACTGATTTTTGAAAATGAGATAAATACTTTTTGCATATCTTAAATACTTTTGCAACCCTATCTTCATTTACATCATAGAACAGAAAAGCATAATTGTATTTATATTCTTTCTTTTTCACATTTTTCCTCATTTCTACGCATTTTTTGCACATCACAAGTTTGTATGATACCGCACAGACATTAAACTTGCTGGCTGAAAGATTATAAGTATTTCACTATTACCTTTTTTGTCAAAACATCTTATAACCATGTTTCATATCCATAAAGCTTAATATTTGTTTTTTAAAGAAAAAGGCATAAATTCTTTGTCTTCCAATATGCATTTAATCAACTTATAACAATCCAATTTAATAGCTGTTCTATATGTGACTTTTCTACCAAGCTTATCATTCAGAAATGTAGTTTCAATGCGTTCTTCAAAAGCTTTGATAAAAATATTACGCCCCTCTTCATTAAGTAAACAATAATTATATTTCCTGTTAAAATGCTTTTCAACTTGTAGCTTTCTGTTATTTACCAGGTCAAATATCGTTCGAAAAACAATCACAGGTTTAAATGCTTCACTAATATCAAGACTTAATGAAAATCTCCGGTCAGCCAATTCATGTAAAAAGCTTATTCTTTGATCAAGATGTGTCTGATAAATGGCTGTCACTGTTTTACCATATAGCAAGGTATTACCAAACGATATCAGTGCATTTATTGGATTATCTGGTGGGCGCTTTACTCTTCTGTTCATAATAAATTCCTCTGGTAAGATATGCTTGAATTCTCCATAGAATCTTTGCCAAGCCTCTCCTTCAACTTGTAGAACCTGTTTAATACCATCTGCTTGATTCAAATTCATTTTTGCCTCTTTATTCAACCAATCAATTGTCTCCTTTGTCTCTTTTTTATCATGCTTATAATAGTGATATAACACTTCATATAAATTCCCTATTATTCCAGAAACAAATGCCTTTGCGATATATAATCTCTTATCCCGGTATGCTTCCACCTGCTTTACCAATAATTTTCCACTACAATAATGTTCTTTGGGATAGAATGTTCCACTATATCCTTCGTAATAATTGAAAAAATGCATAACAATATGATTCCGAGACAAAAAGTCCAATAGTTTTGTATTAATGCTGATTTCTGACAAGCAATATATTTCCTTTGTATTTTCCACCGGAATATATATGTTTTTCCCCTCTTTTCGAAACATTAAAGAGTTGTCTTTCCTGCTCAGTTCTCCCATCGAGGTTATGTATCTGGTACTACCCATAATTCGTCTCCTTTTCCGAAAGCCACTACGGCTTCATATTACTTATGTAAAAATGAAACGATGTACAGCCCCTTTCATATTGCCACTATATTAAATAATTAAAATCAGTCTGAATTTAATAGCTTTAAAATCAAATATAGCAATATTCATAATATGCACACTTTTTACATTTTCCTTTTTTCGTGATAGTAGGTACATCTTCTTGTGAAAGAAGATGCTCAATTTCTTTTTCTGTTTTTTCTAGTTCTGCTGCTTTATCATTATCAAGCTCAATATATATAGTGTTTTTAGTTTTATTCTTTTCTATAAACTCCAGCTTTCCTTTCTTTTGAATTCCTTTCTCTCTTAGAATTTTCAAGTAGAAAAGTAACTGCCATTTGGCCGCCTCCACATCAGCATCAGATTTTTTTATTTCTATAAGGTATTCACCGGATATCTTATCAATCTTAATATTATCAATGCTAATTTCTGTATCTTTCTTTTCTTGTTGTTTTATCTCATGAATAGATTTACCGATTCTAACATCTTCACTATTGTCTTCCAGATTAATTCGATTCCCATGTAACCAACATTGCCTTTTACAGTGAAAGTAATAATTCATAAGTGTTCCATTAACCTTCATACCGATTCTCCTTTTTTCTTTTTGACGCTGGTTATCTTAACAAATTTCAGTTAATGAAAAGATCATTATCAAAATTCTTTCGAATAAATTTCCCATCCTCAAAATACTCTTCCGTATCGGACAGATAATACAAATCTCCAATATGCTTTTCCCATTTAAAAGCTGGATCTCTGGTCTGAATTACAAAATATTGAAGCTTTACGGCCACCTCAGAGAGACGTACTCTTTTCTCGGCATAATCCATTTCCGTATTCTCCAATAGGTTAACATAATCCTCCCATACGATATCACCATCTAATACCTTGCCATCCTCCAGTTCAATTTTTCTACTTAAGAATACGCTGTATTTAATATCACCCTGAATCAAATTCATCGTTTTTTCAACTTCAGGAAAGTTTAAAGTTTCAACCTGATCGACACAGAAATCCTGAAAGATATGCCCTCTGCTCTTTAGAAATGCAATCACTTTATCATAGTAAGTTTTAAAATCTTTTTTAATTAAAACTTCCTTCATATCATCCTGAGCTAAAGTTAAAATTTTATCCTTTCTGATATCATTTCTATAAATCAAACCTGCATTATCCATATCGAAAAAATATACAATGCCATACTTATTATGTCCTGCATAATGCCGGTTGATTCTCCCCAGAAACTGTTCTTCTGAATCCAAAAGAGATATGTCTTTGTATCCAATATCTGCATCAATATCAATCCCGGCCTCGACCACCTGAGTTGCTACTAGGATTAGATTTTTTCTGCTGCAAAATTTGTGAATTATATTTTTACGTTCATAACTGGAAACATCTCCGGTCAACATTTGAACTTCTTTCCCACTTATGTCTGTATCTTTAAGAATTTCATAAGCTTTTTCTGCGCTGGATCGAAAAATGAATTCTATCAGAATATTTATATTATCTATTTCAGCAGTTTTTTGAATATGCTTAATCAGCTTCTCCATCTTATCTTCCTTTAATTCCATAAGAGAAAAATCCAATTTTACCCGATCCTTAAACACAGGGTTTAAGAAATATTTATTCCTATCCTTGATAAGTCTCGTAATATAAGCTTGTGTATCTGTTAGTTTTCCCAGATCTGGAAGAGTAGCAGACATTAATATCATTTTAATATTAAGAATTTTTGCATAATGTTGTAAAAATATAATTATATTCTTCCATATATCATTACGGTAACTATGAATCTCATCAAAAATAATAACACTGTTAGCTAATTGAATAAGAGGAAACAAGTCTTCCTTCCCACAGCCAAAAAAATAGCGGAATAGGCTGACATGAGTAGTAAGATTCATGGGATACAAAAGGAACTGCCAACTTAGTAAGGACCTGTCATAGTCAATATTATCACTCATTTCTTCAGTTTCTTCCTTGGTTTCTATTTTATACTTCTTTATAGGTACCAAAGAATTGATTACAGAAATATTCTTCTTAGTTTCCTCTTCCCCAAAGATTTTAGCCAAGCTATTCATGTTTTGCTCAACTAAAGTATTATATGGATATACATAAATGATCTTATTTAACTCCTTATTTCCAGAGATTAATTGAAACGCCAAGTGAAAGCTTACCATACTTTTTCCCGAACCGGTCGGAGCCTCCAAAAAATAGATGTTACTATGTTGATTTTTTTCCAGCTCTTCTCCCGCCTCCAGAAACATTTCATTACGAAGAACATTAATATCCTCTGTTTTCTCAACCTTCTGTTTTGTATATCTGGACTTTCTATAGGTCTGAATCGATTTGTAAATTGGATTACTTTTATAAATGTCAAAGAGATGCCATACATCTTCTATTGTTCCGAAATCCATTATCTCTTTTCTGGTTTTAAATTCTGTTGTCGCATAATAATCACAAGAGAAAAGCAAAGAAGACAAAAAACGCACATAGATATAGAAGTCAATGGATGCTTCCTTTTGCCTTTCTTTTAAATATTTTCTACTCCTATTTATTATGCTCTGTAAACAAGCCCTGGGATTACCCTGAAAAACTTCTCTTATATACACATCCTCATATATGATCTTTTGTTCAGTAGCTAATTGCTGACCATCCCCATCGGGATTAAGCAATCGATCTTCAAAATCCTTCATACTGATCAGGTTGCCATGATGCCTCGATATAACATATGCATTCATCACCATGAGAGCAATGAATTGATTTCTTGCTGATAAATCGACATTTTTTTTGATTTCCGGATAATATTCATTCATATATAATATGGAAGATAGCATAGAATGCGTGCTATTATTGCTATCATAAGATAAATATTTTCTATGATAATTATTTTTCATTTTATTCACTTGATAATTACAGTTTATCTTTCCGATATCATGAAGATAAATAGTATGATATAGCATTTCGCGAAAAAGCTTTATATAATCAGGATTTCTTTTACTAAACAAGATTTTTTCCATATTTTCAAATACCTTTTCTAAATTTTTAACATGGATCAATCTCTTAAAATATACTATACATAGATCAGCGTGTTCTTCCAGAGTTTCTATCCTGTCATCCTTATTGCTTAAATGTGCATAAATCTTATCTGACTGATTAAGGATATCACCATACCTTATCTTTTTAATTTTTTTAAAATAATCCGACATCTTCACCTCCATAGATTAAGGGGATTAACATTTTATGCTGCAATCCCCTTAGTTGTCTTAGTGATTATTTATTTTTTTAGAAAAAGCAAATATGTTCTTCCTCACATAATAGAACAGAACAAGGTACCTTTGAATCACATTCTTCCCTTACAGTTACCTGGCCATTCGTAAACTGAAACATCTCAATTATATATTGATTTGTTTCGGCTGTTAAGCCAAACGGAAGTCCTTCTTCATATTTAAACAGTGAGAAATCATCTTCATCCATGTGCAGCGTAAATGCTTCCTTTGGATATAGACTTCTAAGAATGACAGGAATATCTAAAGATGCTTTCTGACCTTCTATCACTTGCACCTCACTAATATTCGCATAATGATCATTCTTACCAAGATAAGGAATATATATGGCCCGAGCATTCATCAGATAATCACATATTATTTCTTCTATTTCCCCTTGAAGTTGAATATATATCATCCAGCTTGGATTTTCGAGCCACTGTTCCTTTACTATGAGATTTCCGTCTGTGTTCGCATAACCTACTGTATTTACGAAGGTCTGTATACTTTTTTTAAAATATCCCTGCTGTAATTCGTTACTTTTATTAGGCTTTATACCTATCTTCAACTTTTTCAGCTTATCATAAAATTCAGGGTACTCCTCTTTGCCTCTGGATTGTTGATTGTATCCTCCATATCCCAAGACCGCTCCCAAAAGTCCCAATAAAGCAACCTTATGAATATGCCCATAGGTGAAGTAATAAAAAGCATTTACCTCCGGTATTTTAAAGAATGCATGCTCCCCGCTTAATTTGAATCGTAGAACTTTCATGAAAACCTCTTTTCTGAAACAAATCCAACCAGATATGTTTCGTACAAATCTGGAATTCCTTGCAATTTAAGTGTCTCAAATCTGTTTCTGAGTAAAGATATTATATTCTTTCGCCTTTTTTATCCCATGGTTAACCTTGAGCGTATAAGGATTATAATAAATTTCAATAGTCTTAATTCTATCCTCTAACGTGTTCAGCAGATTATCCAGCTGAAGGTCTATCATATTGATAGATTCTTCTTTTGCAAAATAAATATATTGGGATAAATCAGGAAGATAAAGCTCCTGCTCTGTCTCGACAAATAGAGCAAATTCATTTTCACAGCCTATTTTAGCATTGGTATGAAAAGATGTCGCAGCTACTAAAGCAGTGGATTTAAAGGTCATGTAATCTTCCTCTGTATAGCCTTCGGTTACATCAAGCTGAACAAATTCATCATATGCCTTTGGATTAATCACAAAAGGATAAAAATAATGAGCCTCATCACTAACAATTTTAACACCAAGCGACGCCTGTCTGGCTTCCTTCTTTTCACCATCTTTACCTCTCTTTTCCTGTTTTTCAGAATCATCTCTGAAAGGGGATAGTATTTGCTGTTCTTGCGCTCTGCTATCTACATATTTATTCATGCCCTGCCCGATCTGCACTGCACCAGTGATGGATAGATTCGCACCTTTTGCAGCAAAAGTTGCACCAAAATTCTTTACATCGATAGCCAAAAATAGATTTCTTAACAAATCCATTTTATCACTTGGGTTTTTCTCCTTCTCGGAATCCGCTTTCCCAAATAGAAAATCGTATCTTTCCGTAAGAGAACGAGGAAGCAAATCAATTTCATTTTTCTTATTCTTTTGTTTCTTCAATGATTTGAAATAAAGAACCTTTTCGCCCTGCTGGTTCCACATGAATTTCATCGGATATTTTAGTGCCTTATCACTCCCGAAAATGCTACCGTCCGAAGTGGTTTTCGGATACCCGGTAAAATCCGCATTCCAATTACTCATCCTAGAAGCAATGCCTATTACTCCATAAACACGTTTATTCATTTTTCTCCTCCCATTCTTAACCATTTGACTTTTCCTGATTTGTATTTGCAGTTGAATCCTCTTTTCCTTTGTATATCATATTCGGATATAGATATCCTCCTATCAAAGCATCCTCATTAATTCCTTTGATATCAATTTGACACAAAGACACTAAAGAATACATGGTACGAAACCTCTGATATTTGGGCTCTGTTGTGATCGAATAGTTGTATTTATCAAACAATTTTCTTAGTTCTTTCTTCATAGCAGCGGCTGATGACGCATTCAATATCGGCTTTGAAAGAGATAAAGCTTTAGTGCCTGCTTTACTCAAGGTAAGAAAATAATAGGTGAGCTGTCCTACATAGAAAAAGAATTCAGCTTCATTTTCTATTTTGCTTGGATTACTATTATTTATTTTTTCTTGTAACAAATCAATATTAACTAGAATATCATTCACGGTATTGCCCCCTTCAAATCTCTCTTTTAATGAAAGATATAAATTATACTGTTCTTTTGCTTTTTTATAAGAGCCGTTAAGAATTGAATTCTTGATTAAGTCAATGGATGAAGCTTTTAAAACCTGCCAGACACCGTCTTCCATTCCTAGGTAAAACCATTTGAATAATATGGATCTTGTTAGCAAAATATTTCTTTTTAAACAACTATCGCTAATGCGTATTTTATCGCTTGGATTAAAATAATTCCCTGCCAGACATTTTCTAAATAAGTATTCATTTATAATCCCTCTCAATGTCTTAATCTGATTCACTGAACGATATTCCAGACTAGACTTCTCAAAATGAAGATAATTTTTAATTAAAATCTTTGGGATTACTTCCTGGTAATTTAAAACTGTGTCATAATAAATGATTTCCGGTTCCATACCTTTCTGGATTCTAATAAAGTATCCTGTGAAAGATCCACTCGGCGATTCGCCGTCTTCAAAGGGCTGTAATCCATCTTCATTTATATATAGATTACATTGATTTTTTTTCGATAAATTACTTAAATAGTCAAAGAACTTTTTTTGTAATAACACTTCATCTTGTGTAATTAGGACAGGAGAAACATTCTTTCTGGTTTTCTGCTCCAAATAAGGTTTCTTTGCGTTTAGCGCCATATTATTATTTGGAACCCCATAAATCTTGCCATCTATTTCCACATTATAATCTGCACTATTATAAAGATTTGTAAGGATATACTTTTCACTTTCCTTCTTATAATCCTCCTTACTATAATAGAAAAAAAGCTTAATATAACCTTTTTCATCACCAAAATCCATACAAAGAAGGTGATCCTTGACCCAGTTTTCAATTTTGTTAATTCTGGCAATATCTGAGGGACCATATTTCTCTTCTAATGCTTTATAAGCTTTTTTTAGATTAGGCTTATTATACTTTTTATAAGGATTCCGAAACACATCATAATATTTCGTCAGAGTTTCTCCTGTTATTTTCCCGTTGGTTATGTTCTCTTTCTTAATAAAAAGGGTAAGATAATTATTACTGTGTATGTTCTTATCAGCAATTGCCTTATTTGATTCTAAGTATTTGCTATGATAATCCGCATATTGAATAAAATCGTAGTAATAATAACCTGTATCGGGCTCTATGTTCTTCTTGTCTGTTTTTATCGTAATCGTTTCTAGTGGCTCAAATCCACTGTCCGTTTCGCCTAGTATAAGATAATCCCCATTTTCCGGAACATGGTTCTTCGTAAGAAAAAAGTCCGGATTATCCGGTTGCATTTTACTTTTATATTCCTTTTCAAATAATTGCAAAATCTCTTTTAACATAATTCACCTCCCAACTCATAGATATTTATACCCTAGGAACCCAGAACCTCTGCTTCCATTTTCTCCCACTCCTGTGCCAAGTGAAAAATACGCCAACTCTTGTGCCAGATTACTATAACTAAGATAAAGCGTGACTTTGTCTCCCAGAAGCGTAATGTTTTTAAATGATACTGGAACCGGTTTATGATTGTTAAATTCAAAATGTGTGTATAATTCGAAGCCTTCATCAATTTTAGTGTTGTTAAATTCGTTATAATTTTTTATCAGATTTATTTTTAATCGAGCCTCATATTCTGCTAATGACAAATGTCCTCTCCAGTAGCCAAAATTATCATCTTTAATGATGATCGGTGTAATTGAGAATATCTTTTCAAGATAATGTTTTGGAATAACTCTACTGCTAACTGTAAGAACTTTCAGCGTTTCTGTATAAGAGGTAAAAAGCTGCTTAATCAAATAGGAACTTAAATAATCGTCTATCGTTCGAATTCGATAGGTATAGATATTACCCTCATGGTAAACGCCTTCTTTTTCCACGGGATGGAGTCCATCATAAACATAATTTTTATATTTGTTTTGCTTGTGAAACTTTAAGTATTTTTCATCCTTTGCAAGAGCGTTGTCAATTAATCTAGTAATCTCTTCTCTTACATCAACCACTGGGATATCAATTAATAAATAAACTTTGATGCTTAATTCTGTCACAGTAAATGCCATTGTATCACCTCTTTTCTCCATTATTGGTGTTTATTTATTTTCTTAACTTATTTTAGCACTCAATGGCATAATATGTCAATAGCTATTTTCTTATTTATTAAATATTATTATTGATATATAGTAATTTGCAATTGATTCAAGTATAATAAACATAGCTGAGACATTTGCATGGCACTTGAATCAATTGTTTAGCATTCTAATTACATCTTATGTTATAGTTCAAAAGGTTTATATTATTAAATATAATTATTTTTAAATACATCCTATGTTCTGCCAATTAACTTAAATTGGACATAAATAAATTTCTTTAATACCAATTACAAAATCCAAGTTAATAAGCATTGTTCAATCTACTCTATTAGATAATATTTTTGCTCACTTGTCAATCATAACCTAATTCTGGTCCATTTAATTAATCCCAATCCAATATATATTTCTCCAATAATTCCTGTGCAAATTTTCTGATATTCCATCAGGCATCCATCACATTATTTTATATACTTAAACCGGATACTGCAAGGGCAAATACATTTTCTTGCTATGCAAATAAATCCCTCATTTGCTACTGCAAAATATTGCTGATTTTTATTTACCCAGCGCCTCTTTCTAACGTCCAAAAGCCGACTGCATATTTTTCCCTACTGCCTTTAGAAGTTCTTTCGGGAGCTTTTCCACTTGCTCGCCGATGATTACGCCGTGCGGCTGCTTGTAGCCTTCATTCCATACGAAATGAAAGATTTTTTCATTTGTCTCGTTATTTTTTCCGATTTGAAAGGCATAGATTTCGACATTTTTTGATAACAACTCTTGTACTGCTTCTTTTGCTGCTCCTGGGAAGCTTGATGCTCCGTCGGTTATTTCAAAAATGATTTTTATCTGCTTTCCTTTCTTAAGTTCGCTTTCCTGCAGGGGCGTAATGCTATCTGATATTTTTCTCAGACAGCCTGCATCATCGGTTGCTCCATCTGCAGCATTCAGTTTTACAATGGAACGAATGATATCACTATTTTCTTTTTCCTTCCCATTCTTATCATTAAATTCTTTCACATTATAATATTTGCTGCCAAAAAACCAGGTTTCACTTAATACCTCTATTTTTTGATTCAATTGCTCCGCATTACTTTTTAAGTATCCATTAAAATCATCAATGGACAGTAAAGTCACCGCCAGCGCCTTTCTTGCCGCCTCGATTTTTGACGCATTCATGGAACCTGAATTATCTATGACAAAGGAAATCTCAATTCTTTCCGGTAATTTATCTGCTTGCGCCTCGAGTAAGTATCGGTCAAAGATCGGAAGGTTTTTGTAATTTCCTTTTTTCTCCGCCTCTACAAAATCCGGATAAGCGTGTATAAAGCTGTCAATATTCAGCTTTCCCTTTACCTGTCCATTCTTTTTTACACTAATTTCTTTCTTTGCATCCCCGATCAGCTTTCTCCAAAACTGACGCATTTGTTCTCTTTCCGGCTTCATCTTGTTGGAATAAAACTGAAATAGCTGCTGATCGGATTGGCTGATCCCATATGTCTCTAAATCCAATTTCCCTTGTATCGCATTCTGCACGCTCTCACTGATCTGGTCCTGCTGCTCCAGCATCTCATCTAAAATTTTTTCTACTTCTTCCTGCGTTGATTCCAGCGAATCTGGCATATCCTCTTCTTTTGACGGTTCAAACGAACCTTTCCCTCCCTTGCCTTGCTCTTCTTTTTGCCCGGTTGACTGATAGAACATCATTTCATCGATCTCCTGCTTCCATAGCTGCTCAAAGGTCGGAAAAACAAAAGAACGAAGGAACGGATCTCTTTCGATAATTCCGTGACCATTATTGATTTGCCTGATGAATTGATCATGAATAAAACCAAAAAACGGCTGATTGAAAATTTTCTTATCAAAGGGGTTTTCCGCACATTCATCAAACATTGGCTCTCTCTTATACAGTTCAATCCTTAAGAAACTATTTGCAAAAGCCCTGTGTCTTGGCATTTCAGAAATTGACTCCATGGTCTTCCCCGTCTGTTTCATATAGGAAACAATTTTATCGAAATTCTCTTTCTCCCGGTAGATCGGACACATCTGCAGGACTCTTAGAAAGGATATCTGCTTATCCATCTGATATAAAAAATCAAGAATCTCTCTTCTTACATAATTTGATATAATTTTAGGTTCATATGCCGGGTCATTTTCCAATCCCTCTTTTCTTATCCTTGCCAGAAGATAGCTTGTCATGTGATCGAATTCTTTCTGCCAGTCTTTTTTTCTGTCTCGGTATTTTTTTGTCTGCCTTTTCCAATCCGAATATAAGGCAAGCTCATAGTAAATATGCCATAAGATCTGATTCTCATCTAATTTTCTATCGAGAAAGCTCTCCAACGGCAGATACAGGATACCTTTGGAAGGATCTAGCAGAAATCTTTGCAGTTTGGAAGCAGGAAGATACCGTAAACTAGAATCTCCCGTAAATGTGGCTAAGGAGCGCTGCTCTTTCTGCAGAAATTCTTCGCAGTGCTTTTTCGCTTCCTCAATCAGTGCCTGTTCATCATATTCAAACATCCTCATTCCCTCCTACCGGTACAGTGGCAGATTCCACAAGTCGTTTGGGGTATTTATCCGATCAATGTATAGCATATTTAATTTACCCTCGATATCCATAAGTAAATATTTTGAATTCTCCAATGCTATCATATTGGTAAAATCGCTATCCTTGACGGCTGCCTCTTTCTTTTGATACCACTCACCAAAATTTTCTTCCAGTAAGTACAAAATTCTGTCTTCACTTAAGATTACTGCGGTGCCTTTTTCCGACCGGACTTCGAACAAATTCCCCTGCCAATCCTTCCACTCATTTTTTATTGCTTTGGAAGCTCCATTAATGGAAAGGATCGTAAGCTGCCCCTGATTGCCCGTCACAATAAGGGATTTTGCCCTGCCGTTTTCCTCTTCCAAGCATTGAATCTGCCTTATTTCATCCTCTAGCAGATCCATTTCTTCGGTAATCATAAGCTGGTCGTTCTCATATTTGATAAAATATAGCCTTCCCGTCTTTGTTCCAACGGCAAAATAATTATCCTCTATTTTTCCCATTGTCGTCCATTCTGGAATGGTGCATTCGATCTCTTTATGAAAAACCAGCTGATATCCCTCCTTTTCTTTTACCAGTTCCAATAAACCCAATGCTTCTTCTCCGTTTTCCACGACAAACAAACCCTCCCGGATTGCGATACATCTTCCAAATCCATCGAAATCATGGTCGGTCGGAATCCTCTTCACGTTAATCTGTTCATCCACATCGGGTAGATGATCAAAATGATCGCTGGAAAGCAGATAGCATCCCCCTCGGACCCCCAAAAGCAGGATTTCCTTGTCACTCAATTGATATAGAAAGGAAATTGTCTCCTTTATTTCTTTGACTGGAGGGCTCCACTCTCCTTCTATTTGCTTCTGATCGGAAAAATCCTCTGGTAAATCAATAGAAAAGAATTGAACCTTTCGATCGATACTGCTTGCAATAAAAAGATTGTTATTAATCCGCAGCATGGTATGCAAAAAGCTGTCAAAACAAAAAGCTCCCAGCTGCTTTATGGGACTTATCCGCATTGCGGTCTTCTTGATATTCTTTGCATAAACCCGGTAATAGGGAATTAAGCCCGTCAGCAGCTCGCCTTCTGCTTGTAGAAGTTTTTCTAATTCTTCTTCAAAACCATCCGGCAAATTTCCATCTATCTGACTTTTGTTCAGCTTTTCTCTCAGCGTTGTAACCCGGCTCTTAAACTCTTCTTGGTTTACCGGCAAATCTATTTTCATTTTAATAACCATGCCCTTTCTTAGACCACCTGCAAACTTTGTGCCGCAGGCGAGGTATTTGCAAAGCGAATTAATCTGCGTGTGAAAAATTTATTTTTCACACTATCCTCGCATTCCGCCGCCATTGGCCGCACACGCCTTCCCATCACGTTCCATATATTCAAGCAGATCCTTGGAATGCTCCAAATGAAATAATTGCTGGTCTAATTTCTGATACTTTTTCTCATCCATGTGCGATAAATTATCCCCATCCGCCTCAAAGGCTCCTTTCAGCTCCTGGGGCAAGGTTTTTCTTGGCGTTCCCTTTCCAAATATCAAATGAACGACGTCGTAGCAGCTCAAGGTTTCCATTAATGGGCGGATGTAGTGATAGGGGCGAATACGGATTTCATCATAGGTTGTCGTTGCTTCCCCAATTCCTTTTGTCTCAATGCTCCATCCTTCTCCAGCAGGGAAAAATCCAAAACGCACCGCTTGCGAAAGAATGTAATTCTGGTCATCCGGATATGTGATGGAGCTGATAAAGCCGTCCCACAGGGCTTTGCTTAAGTCTTTCTCTTCACCCCGATTCCAATTATCTAAAACGTGCAGAATATTACGAATAGATAATACCGATTCCCTAAGTTCTAATTCATCCGTTCCAAGTTCCTTTTGGGATTCGTCCTCTTTCCATTTTCCCATGAAAACATTCTGCGTAACCTTACATAATTGACAAAATCGGAACAATTCCTCCAGTGTCCTTTTGGAATCAGGAAGGTGAAGATTTCCATTCTGATCCGCCAATCGAGCTATGATAATTCGAAAAAGCTCATTCTTTTCCGGAAACTCCTGATCCTTTAAGGAACCGATTGTCTTCTGCGCTACATAATTGTATTCGATCGTTACAAACCGCGACTTAAATGCCGGATTCAGCTCATTCGTTCCTTCATAATTGACCATTTGGCTTGACAGGTTTCCTGTACCGATAAATCCAAATCCGGGTTTTATCAGCACCGGGCCGACTCCGGTAATATAAGCTGTATTTCCCGCATGCCGCTGTAAAATATCATTTAGCGCAATTAAATTCTGCATAGCAATCGTATTCAATTCATCTACAATGACAGGGCGGCCTTCTTTTACCGCAATCAAAATTTCTCTTTCTATTTTTTTGATTTCCGTACCAAACGCGCTATTGCTTGCTACCAATAAATCGGAAAAACTCTTCCATATTTGTATTTTCAGCTGCAGCTGTTCATCATCCGTCATCTGCTCCAGCCGGGTTCTATGCTCATCCATCCACTCATAAAAATCCCCGATAATCAAGTTCAGATAGTCGGAAAAGGAGCCTCTGGAAAAGCTGTGCTTAAGCGACAGGGTCTTCTCTACAAACATATCTTCATAGGTTAAATTATGAGAACCGGATATAAACAGCGGCTGTAAAGCTTCGATTTCCTCCTTGCTTCCCTCTGTGAAAATATTTTTATAATAAAGCTTTCTCTCTTCATGAAATTCTTCGAATTTTTGAATTGCCTCATTTTCGGTGGCATTCGGATTGGAAGAAAACCACACTTCCATTTTATTTTCCAATTCTCTCTGTATTCTATTTTGAACCGTAAAATCTATGGCTGCTTCCGTTGCCAATTGTGTCTTTCCGCTTCCCAGATGTCCTACAATATATACCGGAACACCTAAATTCAGCGAATCGATTACCTTTTGTTTTGCAGCAGCTACATAGGGAACCGCCACCAGCCGCTGCCGATGCCCTGTTTCGATATCGTTTAATAATTGACGTTTGTAATAGAATTCCCATGCTTCCGGAGAACTTTCCAGAAGCGTCTCCAATTCCTCTTCCAGTGCCTGTATACGATCAACGCGGTATCTTGTCGCCGAACTGCTGCCATAATGGCTGTAATGATTGCTCTCGCTATTGACTTTCCGTTCCCAGCGAAGAAAAAACCTTTCATATTCTATGGCATTTTCCATTTCTTTTATTTTTTGGCCCTGGTTTGCTGTCTCTTCCTCTACATATGCTTTATATTTATCGTAATAAATATTATCTTTATTAGAATACAGCGGAATTTTTCTACCCCTTTCTTCAAATCTGCGAAAAGTTTTGAAAAACTCCCCCTGCTCTTCTATTATTTTATCATTCTCGTATTCCGATGCTTTGCAGGCTTCTTTGCGTAAATCCTCTTCATACCGGCTCTGCATTTCTTCGATCGTCGGAATATAAGTCTGCCTGCGCTCTGTTTGTTGTTCCACAGAAGTTTTCTCCTTTCCATGATAAATTAAAATCCCGATTTTTATATACTCGGGATTTTAATCAAATTATTTAATTCATAACAAATCGGCTTCTTCAATTTGCACAAATCAAGGTAAAACTTAAGTAATAGGTGAGACCATGTGTTGCAAATGAAATATGTTCCTATTACTTGTCAACGCATAGATTGTGAAAGTTGGTGAAGTTGACTTAATAATTGGTTTTTGGCACTTGAATTAAGAAATATATTTTAAATTACTCCATATTCTTTTAATAGCTGTTCAATCTCTGTTCCTGCTATTTGTTTTAAAATTTTACGTCGAACCAGGGGCGGTAAATCCAGTTTCGGCTTCTCTCCATCCAGCAGGCATGTTCCTGCATTTAGCAAATAGCGAATATCGTATTTGGATGCGAATACCTCCGGTACTCCTTTTTCAACTCCAGTCAGAACATATACTGCTTCCATCGCGGTACGTCCAGAATATTCGATTGTAAATACCGTATCACGTCCCGGATCATCCAGGGTTTCCGCAAATTGTCCAAGAAAAGCAAAGTTCACTGCATTCTTCGGTACAACATAGGGACGATCGCCAAATTCACGAGGCATAAACTGCGATGTAATAAACGGCATCATAACAGGAATTGCACTGCAGGATTGGGCTAATTCTTCGATCTGATTGGTCGGAACACCGATATGATACAGCCATTCCTTTGTGATTTCTTTACCGGTACAATCTCTCATCGGTTTTTTAATGTAGTCGCCCGGAACATCCGAGAACAAACCATATACCCAGACAACAACATCCTTATCCGGCTGTCCGTAATATTGCTCCTGACGGTTGATTGTCCAGCTCATCAGCCAGGAAGAGTCAAGTGCAGTAACAATACCGCCAGTTACCGTGTGGCCTCCGTACGGGGAACGCTTTGTGATCTTTTCAATATACGCAGGAACACGTTCATCGTGGCAGGTTACGGTACAGGATTCCCAATTGGATTTTTCCGGATCGGTACAGAATTTATCCGGATGTCCGAATTCATCGGATTGCGCTGCGATATTTCTCCACAGTGTCCAGCATCCGCCCGGTTCCTTGTAAAACGGTGCAGACGTATTGTCATCCCCATATCCGGAGCCTTCCGTCATAGAACCATTCGTGATAAATACCAGGTCATTTTCCGTTAAGTCTATCGAAATGTCCTTGCCGGTTTTGTCTTTTGCAACGATTTTCTTTGCAACCTTTTTATCCTGGGAAATTGCGAACTCGACATTATTAACCGTAACTCCGTATTCAAATTTAGCACCATGGTCTTTTAAATATTTAACCATCGGTTTTACAAAGGAGGTGTATTGATCATGGCGTGAAAACTGCAAGGCTGAAAGATCTGGCAGTCCGCCGACATGATGGATGAAACGGGTCATATATAATTTCATTTCCAAAGCACTATGCCAGTTCTCAAAAGCGAACATGGTTCTCCAATAAGCCCAGAAATCCGTATTTAGAAGCTCTTCGGAAAATACATCTTCGATCGTTTTATCCTGAAGTTCTTCATCGGTTAAGCCAGCAAAAGCAGCTAATTCTTTTGCCAGGTCCTGACCCAGATTAAATTTACCGTTGTCATAGCGCTCGCCCTGGTTTTTCGTAATACGGCAATTACTGAAGTTCGGATCATCGTAATTGGTATAATAGAAATGATCCAGCACCGACATATTGGGATCTTCCGTCGAAGGTAAGGAACTAAATAAGCTCCACAGAACTTCAAAATGATGGCCCATCTCACGTCCGCCACGTGCTACATAACCCAGATTCTGACGAATTTCGCCGTCCAAAGATCCGCCGGGAATGTCTAACTGCTCCAAAAATGTAATCTTACTGCCATCCATATGTGCATCCCGAATTAAAAAACAGCCGGCAGCCAAAGCACCAATTCCGGTGCCGACGAGATAAGCTTTTTTGTCATCAATTCCCTTCGGCTTTCTTGCATGTACTAAAGCATGATAAGATCCATTGGTAAGGGTAAGTCTGTCATCATGTGTTTTTAACTTCATTGAAATTTCCTCCTTTTTGCCTGACTAGACATAAATGGTATTGAAAATGTCTAGCATGTTTGATGTTTTTGTTTTGGTTATGGATTTATAATATAGC
The DNA here is from genome assembly GCA_015057615.1 of Lachnospiraceae bacterium. GTDB lineage: Bacteria > Bacillota > Clostridia > Lachnospirales > Lachnospiraceae > Mobilitalea. Next base: position 18,010 of record SVEA01000016.1, read on the forward strand.
CTTTATATATTTTTTTCATTAGATAAAACAACTGCGGTGTCCGAATTTCGAACACCGCAGCTACTTTATCTGATTTTTAGACACTGGGACTAAAATGTCTGATATAAAGGTTTTTCTTTCTATTTACCTACACATCAAAACCGGCACTTCGCTTAAGCGAAAGGGCAATATTTCCGTCGAAAAGCTGTCCGATTCTTTTGATGATCGTCTCTGGGTCTTCCTTCATTCCGGAAGCGATCCAGCATAGTACCATTTCCGTAAGGGCACATTGATAAAAAGAAGCAATCAGTTTTTTATCCGACGAAGTGGCTGGGATTCCTTCGCTTATCTTATCAATATACCGGATCATGACATTTCCGGACACATTATATAGATACCTTTCCAATTGTTCTCTCTGCATGGAATTAAACACATGATAAATGGCTGTTCTATTTTCTAACGCGAACTTCGTCGCCACCAAAAATGCCTCCTCCCAGGAGAGGGTATCATTATATTCATCTATGGCTGTCTGAAGCTCCGTTTGGAAGATCTCAGACAGAATTGCATATATATCAGGGTAGTAATAATAGAACGTATTTCGGTTAATCCCGCATGCCGATACAATCGCTTTCACTGTTATTTTGTTAAGTGGACATTCATTCAGCATCTTTATGAATGCCTTACGGATCATCTTTCTGGTATATTGTTGTGCCAAATTGCCGCCTCCTTCATGCGAATGCTTTATTGTAATTCAAAATTATAACACATGACAGGCGATTTACAAAGAAAAATAGGGGAGTATCTAATTCCCTGATTCATAAAACGCTGTATTTACCATGGTACTGTTAGTATGACACCCTTCATTCGTGATTGCTAAAATATAGTTGGTATTATACTGAAGGATTCTTTCGTAAAGGGTTGATTCCACCGGGGAACCTCCATAAAATGCACACCTTGGTATCATGCTTTCCTCCAATATTTTTCCACCATAAACATTTGAGGCATCGGAATAAAAGGAAGTAGCTGCCTGTATTTTAGATCTGCCATCCAGATTAATTACCGGTATCGGTTCGCTTCCAGCTTCAAACCATGGATTTTCTATCAGTTTTATCCCAAGCTGCTCGATCTGACTTGTGATCATTCTGTTTGTTACATGGGTAATGGTATCTTTTCCGGTGGATATCTGGATATATAAACTGGCTCCGGGTTTTATCATGCTCCTGTAAGACACCGTAAACGCCTGACCTGCAAATACAAAACCAAGTCCATAGGGCTGGTTTCTGAATTGATAACTTGTTAATGCCATATTATTTCACCTCGAATACTCTGATTGTCACCGGATATTCCTTTGTCTTGGCATAAATGGTCAAATCCTCGTTTGGATCAAGATCATATACAATTACTTCGGCTGGTACATTAAAGATGTATTTCCCACTTTCAAGAGTAAAATTAGGATCGGTAGAATGATAAATATACGTTGCAGCGTCATTGACCACCCATAGCTGTCTTCTTCCCGGAAGATTTTCCGATTCAACCCTTAAAGGCGTCGGTTCGGTCGTAATTCTTAACTGACCTATTCTGGTATCCTTTGTCCAGTATAGCGCAGATGGATCATTATAAATATTCATAATTTTACCTCGAAATATTTCCAATAATTCCTGCTTTATATTATGCCTTCGCATTATCTTCCGTTACTTACTAAAGCTTTTTATATAGCACAGGCAAGTCGATAACATTCTCCCTTTTTCAGATCTTTCAGCTTTTTTGTTCTTTTTTTATTTATCGGATTTTCTTTGCATTAAGTGTTATCTCGTTATTTCTACAATAAATTTATTTCTTTCTCCCGGATACATGCTCTCCGAGTACTCGATAACAGAGCCATCCTCCCCATAACCAAAAGAGGATATAAAATGGATCGCAGAACCTTCCTTGATTTTTAACAGGCTGCTGGTTTCTTTATTTGACAGCTTTGCTTCGATTTCCCTGATTGCTTTTTTAATGTAAATATTGTTTTCTTCAAACACTTCATAAAGAGAGCGTTTTTCAAAATCATACATAATCAGATTCGGGAACTTTTTATAGGGGATATAAACCGTAGTCAAGAGGATCGGCTTTTTATCCTTTTCCTCGTTACTATAGGCATATCGAAGCCTTTTCAGCTTAATAATTTTATCTCCTTCTTCGACACCAAGCTTATCGATCAAAGAATGCGGGCAGATTTTAATTGCTATTTCCAGCACTTTTGTCTCAGGGATCAACCCTTTTTTATGCATCTCTCGATTGTAGCTTTCTATAAAACGGGTATTCTCCTTAAGGATTTTAGGTTTGGTGACAAAGGTGCCTTTTCCCTTCTGTCTTTTTAGGTACCCTTTTGCAACCAGAGTATTTAATCCCTGTCTTACCGTGGGGCGGCTTACATGGAACATGCTGCTAAGCTCCATTTCTGTCGGGATGAAATCTCCTTCTTTTAGCTTATTACTTTTAATAAGATCTAATATATAGCTTTGTACCTTATAGTATAAGGGCATATTTGGCTCAGACTCCGTATTTTTAAGCATGAAAATCTCCTTCCTATATAAAAGACCTTATTAAAACCGGAACGACATATTCCAACCCTTACTATGTCAGCTCCTTTATTCTTCATCAATCATAAAGGTTACAACACCATAACCTTCGTCCTTCATTTTTTGAAAGCTTTGCTCTGCATTCGTTGTTTTAATAAGGTCCAGCGTATAGCAGAACTCTGTAATACCGGATAGGTCCATCTTGAAATTAGTCTCCCAGGTATTATTCATAATCCAGGAGTACACATCTCTTTTGTTGTTTTCTTCCTTGTTATCACAAAGTAATATTGGATGATGCTTTAGTTCTCCCATATAGATCAGAGGTGCATCCTTGGTTTGAATTAAAATCGTATTTTCCTTGGTTTCATAAATCAAACCATGATCGACAAGATAGTATTCCATACAAGTACCGGGAATCTGATCTATACCCGGCCGCATAATCGCATCACTTTTATCGATATACAACTCGGCCTCAAGATTTAATGTTAATGGCAGGTAAATGCTTTCAATATCGGTAGATAAATTCTTCGCTATCTTATACTTAAATTCCAATTTGGGGAGTGTATTATAAAGCTTGATCACTACCGAGCTGAAAAAGGTACCTTCCAATTCATAGATAAGCTCTACCGTTGTAAAAATATCACCATCATCTATGACTTTTACTTCTACCAGATCTCCTATATATTTATGCGCATGAAGACCTCTTATATTTCTTCCCAAAAGCCTTCTTTCTTCATAGACATTTGTTCTGGTTTTTGTATTTTCATAGATTGGAGTAAAAAATCTGGCATCGCCCTGCTTTAGCATCTCAATACGATCGACTTTATTGTAGAAAGAAGTAACGCCTTTGCCTATTTCATAAGCTATTTTGAAATAGTCGTTCTCGATCTGGTAAGGAAGCTGATAGCTTTTCGGATCGTAACTGTTCACAATATCTTTTACTCTTTCTGCTCCGACATAGGCTACTCTTGAATTGGCTACTTCCACTTTCCCTGCTGCTTCTTCAAATCGGTATATTTTCTCTTCCCTTGCCTCAAAGGAATCGACAAAGCTGATAAGGACACCCCTTGGATGGGAAGACAACTGGGTAACCATCTCCTGTCCGGATGTTTCACAGATCACCTTTACTCCCGGGTATTTCCATGCCTCTATATAGAATTCTACTACTCTTTCTCCCTTACTCTCCGATGCGTTGATTGCTTTTATCTTCCCGTTCAAATCATAGTACCGAAGCTTATCTCCTCTGCTATGTGCGATACGGTTTAGGTTTTTGGCAGATGCCTCATGAGCCTTTGAAGCATAACTAGTTTTTCTGATATCCAGGTTCTGCACCATGGTATCGTAAGGATTTGTTATGGTTGCGGAATGTCCCCATGTGTGTTCCGCATAGAGCAGCAGGTTATCCTCCGCTTCTCTGACCAATTCCTTTTTACTGATCGTTCCGTTTTCGTCCAATCTTTCGCATAAATGATACATTCTTTGCGCTTCTTTATAGTGCTTAACTGCATAAGGCGTACTTGCCACACCATTTGCCCACCAGTCATTTAGGTCACCTTTATAAACTGGTGCGTCTTTCACCTGATCCTTAATCTTATCATAGAATTCCTGAATGGTAACCATCTCCAGGCGTATATCATCACCGTAAGCCTCATTAAAGGCTGTAATCGTACGGATAATATCAGGGTTTGGCGGTGCATTATCACTAAACACTCCCGATACGCATGCGGGAATAAAGTCATAATCATAACCATTTTCTTCACATGATGTTAAATAGTTAACGATATTATCTCTCAGCGTTTCAATATGCGTTTTCTGCTTCGTATTTCCACCAAAATAATTTTCCGTCATAAAGTTAATATTTTTATTATAAATTAAGCCCAGAGCATTTCCAAGATTATAATGCTCTCCATTGAAAACCAAAAGTCTCTTTCCGTCTTTATTTTCCCAATAGTAAGGCTTCTGGTTCTGATAGAGCGGGTACATTCCATGATGTGTGTGGATGTTTGTGAACAAGAACTCGATTCCGTTATCAATAAGCACATCCAGCGTTCCCAAGGATATACCGTTAACATCCGCATTCATTGCCGTCTTTACATCAATTCCCTGTGCTTTAAAACGCTCAACCATTTCCTTCGTTCTTTTACTTAATACCTTTTTATCCACCAAATCATTAAAATTAAGGTAGGTTGCCGATAATCCTATATTGTTTGATTTAATCATTGCATAGAAATCTTGCTTTTCTTCTTCTGTTGCTTCTTCTAAAAATCTTTCCACACAGTAATAGGTCTCACAATTCCATCTGAAATCTTTATCAACTGATCCGGTCTTATGCCCTTCTTTTGCAACCTTTACCGCTGTTTTTATATAGTCAATATGGTTGTAAATGATTCTTTCCTGCAAATCGGTATAACCAATATCCGTATGGGAATGATGCAGGATATACATGGTCCATTTTCTATTCAGCATAATTAGAAGCCTCCTTAATCTCCTGAGTTTTGATCATCATATCAATATGATATGTATTTACATTTGTGTTACATGTAAATTATATACTCATTTATCTTATATGTAAATATACTAATTTAAGGAATTTTCAAGCTATGTAATTACATATATGCTTATATTCGTATAATATGTCATTACATTACTAGCAGGCTCCTTGCTTTCCATCCATCTCCATGCAATCCATCCACTCTTCCTAAAGCAGCCGAATACTATCTGGTATCCTTAACATCAATCCAGATACATTCCCATTCATCTAATTATTCAACAAAAAAATTATTATACTGCCCGAATATGCGCATAGTAGTGAATGCCCTTGACCTACCGCTCTTTCCCGACATAATCCTGTATCTTACATAGAGACATGATTTGAAATCCTTCCAAGATTTCGATTATTTCTTCTTCCTTTACGTAGCAATGAGGTATTCCGGCTTCTATACCTCCCTGCTTTATTATAGTGTATCCATCCATGGCTTCAGCTTCCTAAAATTTCACATTTTCTTTTGAATTGAAAGAAATAAAGGCTTCTCCTCCATCCTTAAGCACTCTCTTTATTTCACTAATCGCTTTCTTCCTTTAAAGTCAGAATGATAGATTGTGTGAAAGCATATGACACAGTCAAATTCAGCGTCACCAAACGGAAGATCCGTCATATCACTTACAATCGCCTTTACCTTCATCCCCTGTTCTTTTGCAGTTCGCTGAATCAGCTCGATGCTGCTCTTAGATAAGTCTACCGAGCAGACATCAAACCCACTTTCTGCGAAATAAAAAGAATGTCTTCCCATAATCTCAATGCGTCATAATATCTTACATGATTTTACAAATAGTATAGCAAAGTTTAAAAAACATTGTCAACAAAGAATATATATACTCCATAAATAAACTGGTCATTTGTATATTTTCTATGATTATAAGAAGCATTTAGGATTTTTTAAGAAGGAAGTGGCTATTTGGGTTAATTCTTTATAAATATTAATTTCCTATCTATGATAAATTAATATATTGCCTCATAGCAATTTGCATTTACGTAATTACGTATTGACATACACTGGAATTTATTGTATTATGATATTACGTAATTACGCTTTAATAAAATAAAAAAATGAGGTGGTATTTTTGGAAAGAGATTATGGCGTAGAGATTGACTCTCTAAAAAATGAATTAAAGGAAATCAAGCAATTGCTCTTTGCATTTGCAAATCCAAAAGAAAAAGCAAAGGAACCACAGAATTCAAACGGGCGTATTCATAAAATGAAGAATATGCATCCAGACCCTAGCATTATGAATATTCTTCATAATCTTGAAAACACTTGTGATCAAAATGAACAAAGCGGTGCAATAACGTATTTAGGCGTATATGAATCCGGTGGACGTCAATCTACATGGATCAGAAATGAGGTAAATACCGATGGTTTACTTTTTCTTATCGAAAACAAAATGGCAGAAAAAGTCCTACACTGCATTGGAAATAGTGACCGTCTGAATATTCTTCTGAATATTCTAAAAAAACCAATGACCGTTGCTCAACTAGTTGATGAGTGCGGATATAATTCAACAGGTCAAGTCTATCACCACCTTAAGCCGCTAATTGCTGCGGACTTAATTGTAGAAAATACTAAAAATGCAGACAGAGGTGTTTACATTATCCAGCCTCATCGAGTGCAAGGAATTATTATGCTTCTTGCCGGTATAAGTGATATGCTCGACCCGCAATATACACAGGGGGATTGGGAAGCTAAGGAATAATTGTTTCGGAGCAAAAGATTCACCGTTTATAATACACCAATGGGCAAGAACCACTGTAGAATGGTCTTGCCCATTGGTACCTAATAAAATTCATATGCGTTTTTAACCGAGACTTTTCATTGAGGTGATTTAATACCTGTTGCTATTTTAAATACTTTTGACAATCGTTCTCCCAACGAAGCAGCCAATCATATTGCTTATCAAAGAATTCCACAATACTACCGTCATAACCATGAAGCTCAAGCATGGTAGCCTGTAATTGAAAATGATATATAGCAATGAAGCTGTGAAAAGTGGATACTTCCTCCTGACTTAATTGGCAATATTTTTGATAGCCCTTTACAAATTCTTCGAGTCTTACCTTTGTTTTTGTGTATCCGTTTCTATCATAATCAAAATAGTGCGTGTCATTACAAAACAGTACGATATCATAAACCGGAAACGCTATACAGGATGTGTCAAAATCTAAAACATACATTGAATGATCGCTTGTCTTTTGAAGATTACCGCGATATAAATCGCAGTGACAATATCCCCGCGGAAGATCCTTAACTCTTTCCCAAAGCTCATTCCCGTAAAAGAGAAAAAACTCCGTTTTTTCATACTGAACTTTTTTCATAATATCTATATATCTGTCAATGAAAAAATCTTTCCCTTTCACCACCAGCTTGCCAGGATAATTTTTCATAACTTGATGTAACCTTCCGATCAGCTCACCTACATTTTCGGTATCCTCAGGCGCTGGTTCATCTCCAGGAACATAATCAAAAAGTACAAAAATGCACTCCTCGCCATACTCTGTAACGCGGACATAAGGATGCCCTGATTTTGTCAGAATAATTGGTATCACCGGAAACTGAACCCTTAATAAATACATTTGAACATCGATAGACTGTAATGCTGTTTCTAAAAATGGTGCACGAATGATTTTCAAAAAGTAATGTCGCCGTATATCACGAATGACATACGAACAATTTCCGCCCTCGCGAAACAACTCAATATTCTGAATGTTTACATCGTAATTTCTATTTAACATACTAAAAATGTTGTGAATATCCATTGTCAATCCCTCTTTTGATATCATACTATCGATTCTGTATGCTTGTATGCTCCGATCGCATATTGCAAGCAAGCTTTACATATGCTCACTACGCTTTTATTCTATCACAATCCGTTCACATGGACACTTGGAAATTTCCATGTGTTGTAGTAACTCTACCGTTGGTAGGTGTACTTTTTGCCCCATTATTATAGAATGAATGTCGAAGGGAAGACTTTCAATTACAATTCCCGCATCTGCTCCGTTAGAGATTGCTTTTTCAGGCTATTGTTAGAAACGTAAGAAATTGCAATTTGTATCATCAGAAATACGGCTATAAATAGGATCGCCTGCACTAGAGGAAAATGGTAATTGATATAGGAAACCTCGGAGAAATGACTGATGCCTTTGCATAGCAGCCAGCCCAATCCGGTGCCTGCCGTAAGGGTAGCGATAATCGTACTCAGTGTATAAATCATTCCTTCACTTTGCAGCATACAATTAAGCTGCCTGTTGCTTAGACCGATAGCCTGCAGCACACCAAGCTCCTGCCTGCGGGACAGAATATTCGTAACGGTAGTATTCACAAGGTTGATGATTCCGAAAAAGGTTACTACAAGAACAATTGCATACAGAATAAATGAGTACGTCTGAGCTTCAACACTTTTTTCGATGATAATATCATCCAGAATATCCAGCTGGAAGAATGGATTAGAAGCCGCAATCGTACGAAGCTCCGCTTTAACGCTGTCTTTCTTTTCCGGTTTGGTAGCGATGGAAAATTGACTATTGATGTTCCTATCCATGATGTTTTGCAGAGCCTCTTCCGGCATTAAAAAAGAGCCCTCCTTTAGCCTTGCATCCATTACGCCCAAAACTGTGTATTCTTTTTGTACCATGCCCCCGGCAGTATAAAACTCAAACGTGAGTTTATCCCCTGCAATGGGCTCCTTCCCATAAATTTCTTCAAATACGCTAGCTACCATCACAATTATGCCGTTTTGTTCCATGCACTGGCGATAATCACATGTTCCGGATTGTAATTTACTGTTGATACGATCGGTTTCATTTTCAGAAAACCCGGAAACGAAATCCCCGCCCCTTGTTCCATCAGGAAATGTATAATGAATTTTGGTTGCTTTCTCAATTTGGACATCCGTAACACCATCGATTTCCAGTATCGCATGTTTCATGGATTCATTCAGTGGATTATCCTGCTGGATGCGGCTGATTGCATACCCGTCCGAATTATTGCTGTTCTTACTCGTCAGGGAAAGTTGAAACTCCCCATAAGAAAAGAGCTCCCCCCTTGCCATGGTTTCCGCAGACAAAGAACTGCTATAAGAGGCTGCACACATCAGCAAAACACCGCTGAATCCAAGTGATAAGAGCGTCAGAACAGATTTTTTACGGTTGCGTGAAAAATTCATTACGGCCAGATGAAGGGGAGTGATCCTTCGGTGTATCTTTTTTGTTTTTACAGCTTTCATCCGATTGGAAGCTGCAGAATATCGTATCGCCTCCACCGGAGAAGTGGCAGCTGCAATCTTCATAGGTCTGCGGATTGCAAGAGAAACTATGATAAACGTCAATATGGCAGTCGTAAAGCAGACCTTCCCTGCATTTGTTATGTTCCAGCCCTTCGGTACAATCGCCGCTGCCAGCAGACATGCGACAAGCAATCCAATCGGAATGCCAACCAGAGAAAGATAATATCCTTCTTTTGAAACCAGCTTTTGGATTTGCTTTTTTGTCATTCCAATGGTACGTAATTGTCCGTATTCCCGAACCTTTCCTGTAACAGAAATGTAAAAAATACTGTAAATTACCAACACAGACGCAAACGCTACCACTACAGCGATCCCAGCCATAATAAGAAGATTTCCACCACGGATTGGCTCAATGGCGTTAAAGTACCGATAACTCATGGATACATCTTTCCGGGCGATACCATGACGCTGTGCAACATTATAAATGGCGTTTTCCAACGTATTTGCAGACATTCCGGAAGAATCTGAAACGCGGATATAGACAATACGGGAAGCATCGTTCGCTATAAAACTGCTTTGCGAACGAATAACACTATAATTGGTAGCATCGGCACTCTTAGACTTAAACTGAATAAAGCCTGTTACATGGTACTCTTTTTCGCCGTCTCCGAAATCAAGGACTACCGTGTCTCCGATATCAGCAGTTTGTTTGATTTTTGTAAGATACGCTCTTTCGAGCATAACGTCTCTCTCTTGTTTGGGCAAATACCCCTCCCATATAAAATTACCCAAACGGATTGTATCGTCATCTACATAGACACAATTAACCGAATAATTTTCTGTTTCTTTTTCCGAGATGGAGACGTACTCTCCCGCTCCATCCAAAGCAGAATCAGCCTTCAATGCCGCAAGTGTTTCTTGAGACACATTCAGAAATGCGGCTTGATACATCCCGTCTATCTCATTGATTCTTTCTTGTCTGACCCCCATGCTTATCAAAGAAATGGTTGCCATCAGACAGGCAGATATGGCAATCGTAAGAATTATAAAGATATTTCTCCGCTTGCTGGCATGCAGACTGGCTTTTGTAAGATTTTTTACTACCGCGCCGTTATTATTTTGAAACATTTTTTGCCTCCTTACGAAACAATTCTTCCATCCTCAATGCGAATAATCCGATCAGCAAGCTGGGCGATTTCATCGTTATGGGTTATCATAACAATGGTCTGATGGAATTGCTGGCTTGTCATCTTAAGAAGCCCCAGCACTTCCTGACTGGTCTTGCTGTCCAGATTTCCGGTGGGCTCGTCGGCAAGAATAATAGCAGGTTTCGTAGCAAGTGCCCTTGCGATGGCAACGCGCTGCTGCTGACCGCCAGACAGATTATTCGGCAGATTAAACAGCTTTTCCGCCAATCCAAGCATCCGCACGATCTGATCAATAAATTCCTTATCCGGCTTTTCTCCGTCCAGTTCAATCGGCAGGACAATATTTTCATAAACATTAAGAATCGGCACAAGATTGTAATTTTGAAAAATAAAACCGATATTCCTTCTTCTAAAAATAGTAAGCTGGTCATCATTCATTTTGGACAGTTCTTTTCCATCTACCTCCACGTTGCCGGAGGTCGGATTATCCAAGCCCCCCAGCATATGAAGCAGTGTGGACTTGCCACTGCCCGAGGTTCCGACAATTGCAACAAATTCGCCTTGCTTCACATGCAAATGAACTCCGTCTAGGGCTTTCACAATATTCGGTTCTGTGCCGTAATATTTTTTTAATTCGCATGTCTCCAATATACTCATAACAATCCTCCTGTTTTTGTTTTATATACCATTAATTCAACTAGAGCGTTTCTTAATTACCTACTCTTATCTCTTATCATACAGGGAAAATGTCTCGCAATTATCTCAAATTTAAAATCAATTATCACAATTTCGAGACATTTTACATTTGTTATTCTGCCTGCCTAAGCTGCTCAACTACGTTAACCCTATTGTTTTTCATTGCAGCTAATAAAGGAACCAATGTCCCCACAAGAAGATAAAAAGGCAGTACGATAATTACCGGGGTCAATGTAAAAGTGAAAGTACAAAACCATATGGAATCTGTTATCGGGCGCACCAGCAGCAACGAAAAAATGGTACTAAAAATAAACGAAAGAATTGCCGCTATGATCGCATACCATAATCCCTCTAACATCAACATTTTTCTTAACTGCCGTTTGGTCATTCCAATACTCCGCATAACAGCAAACTCTTTTTGTCTGGATAGAATCCCTGTGGCAATCACATTGATAAAATTGAGCAGCCCTATAACTGCAAATATGGCGGCAAGCACCATCCCTGCAATATTGTATGTCTGTTTTGATTCATAGAAATTATCTTCTACCGTCTGTTTTGAAGTATACTTTAGTCCAGGCTCAATTTGTTCCGTATAATCCTGTAAAAACGAGTTCATCTTCATGAAATCCGCGCTTTCTCCTACATTAAAAAGATAATGCCGGGGCGGTTGTGAAGGGAAATTGTTAAGAAATTCAGAAGAAGATACCGTCAAAAATGTAGAAGAAGTAGTTGAACTATATCCTAAAACAACTCCGGAATCCATGCCTCTTTTGCAGGCAGCCCTTGCCAGGACTTCGTATTCTCTTTTCACACCATCGATTTCAAGCACAATTTTATCACCAGGATTAAATTTATAATCCTCTGCATCTACCCTATGATAGTCATTATAAAGGGAAAATTCTATGGCATACTTTCCAGTATTGAATTTCTCCCAATCTAAGTCTCCTTCTGATACATCAAGTAATGAAAATGGGAATTTATCCATTCCATAAAACTGCATCCACCAGTCACTCTTGCCTTCTTCCGTTTTCATTCCGTTATAAGATGTGATATGTGTCAAGGTGTGTTCCACCAATTCATCTATTTTATCAGTTTCTATATCTGACTGATGATAATAGACGGAGCCTCCATCTTTAAAAGTAGATTGTTGCTGTATGGCATGAATGACGCTTTTGCTTATTCCTGATACCCTTCCAAATGGATTCCCCCTGCCGTATTGAGCATCAGAAACAACGAAGTCACTTATGACATCCCTATCAATGAACTTTTGCAATTGAAAGCTATCTGTAAAAGTCAGTACCGAATTGATTAATACCGTACTTAAAGATATTGAGAGTAAAACCACAAAAGTTTTGCGTGGATTTCTGATAAGGTTAGATGCCGCCATTCTAAATGTTTTTGATCCGCCTTTCGACTTCTTTTGCTTTCGCTTTCCGGTTTCAACTCCGCTATATCGCATCGCTTCAATTGTCGAAATAGTTGCGGCTGTTTTAGCAGGCTTCCGAAAACTGATTAAAACGGTGAGAAGTGCAAAAATTGCAGCTCCTATGAAAACAAAAGCATTTGGCGGGGGTATAATTCCTTCATAGTTAGAAACATTCATAATAACCGGCACCAGTAATCTGCCTAAGAAGTGGCCAATCAATAATCCGATGGGGATGCCAATAACTGAAAGTATCAACCCCTGTCTGCGAACAATAATGCGTAACTGTTTCGGTGAAGTACCAAGAGTTTTAAGCTGGCCATACAGTCGGATATCCTTCACGACTGAAATCTGAAAGATATTATAAATAATAAGATAGCCCGATATTAAAATCAGAACCAGTAAACCGGAAACAGCAAGTATCATTTTTATATCAATACCGTTGTCTTTACTTGAAATGTATACCGGGTTTACATCCGTAGCCACATATAGAGAATCGCCTAAAACAGCATCGGGATCATAGCCTGAATCTATCAGAGCCTTATTTATCTGTTCCTGCAAATTTCGATGGTTTGAAAAATCAACGTCCAAAAAGTAATTTCCTGCTCCGGAATACCCATTTTCCGGCAGTGGAATACCTGCTAACTCACGATTAATAAAATCTTTAGACACCCAAAGATAACATAAATCATCGTTTGCTTCACCATCCCAATACCCGCAAAGAGTGACCTTGCGCTGTCTTTGTTCGCCGTTTATGCTGAATACAAGTGGTATTTCTACACCTATTTCATGCGGTATCCCAAGCAAGTCCAACACAACCGTATCGACAGCAGCTTCCTCTATTGACTCAGGCATCCGGCCAGTGGTAGGTACACTGTATTTTCCTTCTGCTTCTGGCTCATTTCCATAATCAATTTCCACCCATTGCTTAATCAGTTCATCATTCTCCGCGAGGGCAAGATATTGGCGTTCCCCAATATTTTGAAAGGAAGGGTGCGACTTAATTTTCAAAAACTGTTCTTCTGTCAAAAATTTATATCCGGTATCAAACTTTGTTCCGACTTGTCGAAGCATTTGCTGCTCCCCTGAATAAATTGCACCATGTCCCACAGTAAAAACGGTTGTAAAAAGAATCGTCGTCAGTAGAATAGCGATAACCGCAATCATATTTCTATTGCTGCTTGCTTGCAGACATTTAAGTGATAAGCGTTTTGCTATAACATCGTTATTGTTCTGAAACATTTTTTGCCTCCTGTTTTATACACCATTAATTTAACTAAAGAGCTTCGCAATTACCTGCTCTTACTCTTATCATACAGGGAAAATGTCTCGCAATTATCTCAAAATTAAAATCAATTGTCACAGTTTTGAGACATTGGAGTTGCAATAACGGCTTCGATAACACAAGGAGGCCTGCAACCATCCTTCCTACACAGAATTAAGAACAAATCATTTGTTTTGTATGCCATAATCGCTATTTGCTTATGTCTCACAAAATGAACAACCTATCTTTCAAGCAGTGCATTATAGGAAGGCCACAGACCTCTTTGTATTTTATGTATTTATGTTGCAATAACTCCTTCATTGGGAAGAAACACTGAGAAAGTGGAACCCCTGCCTAGTTCCGATTTCACATGAAGGTAGCCACCCTGTTTAGAGATAATCTCACGGCATAAATAAAGTCCAATGCCGACCCCTTCAATCTCATGTACATCATCCTCTCGGTAAAACCGTTTGAAGATTTGTGCAAGATGCTGTTCCGGAATTCCCTTTCCTGTGTCAATAATGTCGATTTTTGTTGCCGTTTCCCAGCGTTGTGCAACTACAGAGATTTTGCCTCCGGGCGGAGTATACTTGACCGCATTATCCAAGAGGTTAAACAGAGCTTCCGCTGTCCACTTCTTATCATGCGGCACATTTAGAGAAGGATTGCAATCTATGTTAACTTCTATGTTTTTTTCCTCCGTAGGCAGGACAATTCCACTAAGGGCAAGACCTAGCGTATCATATAGCGGAGTAGATTGAATAGAGAGGGTAATAATTCCCGATTCCAACCGTGACATTTTTACCATCGCCTGCATTAAAAAGTCCAGTTTATCGATTTGCGTTTCCATAAGTAGATGGAACTCCTGCTGTTTTTCAGGAGAAAGCCGGCGTTCCAGCAGGGTAGCGTTATACATTTTCAAGTTTGCCACAGGCGTTTTAACCTGATGGGAGATGTCGGAGATCGTTTCCTGTATCGCTTGTTTTTCTTCTTTAAGGTGATTTTTGCTATGGTTCATGATTTCATACAGACGTTTCAATTTGTGATTAAATTTACCTATCAGAGTCTCCGATTCTAACGCTAACTGAATATCTTCCTTCCCATTAACGATCTCGTCTATACAGGAATTTAACGTTTCGGAAAAGACAAGGAGCTTCTTTCGCAGTAATAGAAGCAATATTATGCCAAGAAACAGCATCAAGAGAGAGAATATAATTGCAGTACCTCTTATTACCAGATCTCTCGTATAAAGAAATATAATGCTATGAAAGCAGGCTGTAATAACGGTAAAGACAGCTCCAACACCGATATAGATTCGATTTGTAGATAAGCTTTTTTTCATCCTTCATCACCGTCCCATAAATAACCCATACCGTATACTGTTTTAATATATTTTCTATCTTTCGTTTCGATCTTATTTCTTAATCGGTTGACATTGACCGTCAGGGTGTGCTCATCCACAAAGTTCGCATCCACATCATACAATTTTTCAAGAAAAACCTGCCTCGATAAAAGAATGTTTGGATTGCTTGTAAAAATCTTAAGTATTTTATATTCGGTAGGCGTAAAGATAACCGGCTCGTCCTTGATGGAAGCTGCCAGCTTGTCAAAATCAATAACAAGATCACCACATAAATATAGATTCTTATCTGCTGATTTTTCAGAGCGTTTCAAAATCACAGCTACTTTCTTTCGGAAAATATTGATATTAAATGGCTTTGTGATGTAATCGTCCGCACCTAATTCAAATCCTGCCATTACATCACTTTCCAAATCACGGGCTGTCAGGAACACCACTGGCGTATCCTGGATTGACTTGATTTTCTTACATAGGTCAAATCCATCCCCATCCGGTAGATTTACATCCAAAATAATTAAATCGAAGGATTCACCTTGTATCTTTTCAAGAGCCGATGCTGCATCATGAACCGGTATTGCCTTGTATTCATCTAGCTCAAGATTGTAGCACAAGCCGGAATTTAACATAACATCATCTTCAACTACAAGAATTCGCTTAATTTTTATCATCTCCCGTTCTGCTTTACTTTTTTCGAACCGCTTTTGCATTCTTCGTTTGAACCTTTGCCTCTTAATGACGGCTTGTCATACATATATATCATCAAGCATTTTGCTTCCTCCGTGATATACCTTTCTTCTTCAGTATATACACAAAGCGAGTAAAATCAAGCTTACGATTTTAATTCAGACTTTACACCTTATGTGGTTGTCCAGGAATCGAAACTCAAAAACGATTAATTTGTTATCCAAATTCATTTCGTTTCTTCCATAATATAATATAGCACATGCGAAAGCCGCATGTGCTATATTATATTATTTTCTTAATACTTGTTAACAAAACAATCTAGTTTAATGGAGCAAAGTTCATTCTCAACAGCTCATGATGAACCCTGTTTATCCCCTTTTACCTCCATTCAATTTACTACTTCTCCGTGATGTAATCATGCCAGATGATACCATCTTTATTTTCCTGTTCATCGCTGTACTTTATGAAATCTTCTTCCGGGACTTCCTTGTCTCCAATATAATAATGAATTACAAATTCTTCTCCTGATGAATCTGATTGACTGTATGCGGCTACAATTTCTTTCGCCTTTTCCTCATCAAAGGAAAGATGTAAATAATAATTATCCGCCGCACCATTCGATCCGATATAGATACCATCGGCATTTGGATCCTCAAATCCCCGGTAAACAAAAGAAAAACTGAATACTTTCCCGTTATCGTAATGCAGGACTTTATACCAACCATCCCCGCCATTTGCCATTTCCACCAAAGCTTCCGGCTGTCCGTCATTATCCATGTCTGCGAATGCATACCGGACGATCTGAAGGGGTTTTTCAAACTGATATCCCAGAATATCCATTACTTCATCAAGATAATAGGTATTGCCCGTCTTAAGACCATCATAATAAGAGTTTCCTTCGATAGACCCTTCCGTTATAGTCTCCTCCAGACTAAGGGCACGAATCAGTGCGTCTAAAGCTTCCGATGATTTCCAGTCTTCATATCCGGTTATCTTCCTCGTATCCTGTGTTTCATCCTGACTCGGTTCCTCCTCTTTTGGAGCCGGTGTCTCTGACACGGCTGGGGCATGGGGTTCCTCTTTCTCCGTTTGCTCCGATAAAATGTCTTCCGACGCTTTTCCCAGCGACGTCGAGATGGGAGCACTTGTACTGCAAGCGCAAAGACTTAAACTAATCCCTATACATGGCAACAATTTTCTTATTTTCATCTGTCATTTCTCCTTCTTATTCTGTCTTCCGCCGAACCGTAATTCGTTTTATCATTACCACTGTTTTATATACCTTGAGAATACAATAGTGATGTCAAATACGCCTTCTATCCCCTTAATGGCTGAGTATATTTATAAATAATTATGATATCGGCAACTGTTATTACAAATTTACAGTATACTCTGACATTTTTCAATTTTCAATACGAAATAGTATTATTTACCTGTTATAATTGATATGTATATTTGATAAATAACAGAATCTCTGCAAAAGTTTCTTCTGCTGCTTCAAAGGATAAATCTTTGGGATATGACACTAGGATTAATATAATTCCTTTATCAGCCAATTATAATGCAAACATGATAAACAATGCTATATATGTCTTTTTTATATCTCTATTCACTAATAAATACATTACTCCTAGGAAAAACCCCAAGACAATTCCTTCTAATCCAATCCATATACTACCTTTTGTAAATGCATGCGCCAATCCCCATGTAATACCGCAGATCACTCCTCCATATGGGATGTTTTTTCTTTTATACCATACCTCGAATGCCTTCTGGGTAAAAATTATAATAAGCATAAATAGCACTGTTTCGAACGCATAATATATATATTGAAAAACAAATAACACAAGCTCTTTATTCTGGAATTCTCTAATAATCTTAAATCCTTTCCAATTTATGTAGTTTGACACTAACGCTAGAGTAATACAAAATATAACCGATATCCATTGCCATTTTGCCATTTTATCTGCTGCTTCAAAAAGATTAAACTGATACTTCTTCTTCGATGCAAGAATGAGTAAATAACCTACTACACCCCAAGAAATACAGGTTATAATCCAGTGAATGATTATCTGATTTGTATTCCAGTTCTGTGCTGCGACTCCATATATCATCGGTTCTAATACATAAGCATACAATGCTTCTAGCCCTAATCCAGCAAATGCAAGCATTCCTAAGGAAAAATAATCCCATCCCGTAACCTTCTTGTCCATATCCAATCCCTCTCTTTTATACTAATATTTGATAAGCGTTTTTTACTTTGGTGTACCATCCATCTGTCTAGGTATGATTTAACCTAATTCAATCTCCGATCCAAAAATACAGCAGCCCTTTCTCACCATCTGGCAGTTCGACGTAGAACCAGTTTAGTACCCGGTCATCCGGACTAATATGGATATCAAGTAACTTAATCTGCATTGCTTTAAATTCCCTCTGGACCTCCGGATCCCATACCGTATAATCAAAATAGTCTTCCGGATTTTTATCTAAGGGTACGAAATAGCCGGTGTCATCAACTTCATAGGTTTTCCCAATATATTGCTCGACATCATGATTCGTTATAACGTATTTATTGTCCTTCAATTCTCCCCATGCAGAATAAAATTTTGGCTTAAAATAATTTGCCATATAAAACCAGGATATGAATTTTCCTTGTCCATCCATCAATGCATATCGATCAATTGATCCTATAGAATAAAACTCTTTCCCATCATATCGAAAGAATGAAAAGTTCGGATCTCCACTTGGTCCGTCATCAAAAACAGCAACTTCGACATAGCTGTCCCTGTTATCCAGATCAATAATCTGTACTTCACCAGATGGGTTTTCTGGATTTAATGCCAGCTTTATACCCTTCACCTCTATATAGGAGCCATCCTCACAGTCAGATTTTAATACAATATTTATCCGATCTGCTTCACCATCTCCATCCAAGTCATATTCACCATGAATATCATAGGTTCGCTGATAATATTCTAATTTTTCGTCATATGAAACATCAAAAGTATAACCCTTAAAATACTTATCCAATTCCGAAAAATCTTCCAACTTAGGCTCCTCCGTAGTTTTCCTTGATCTACATCCAGAAAGTAGACATAGCAGGAGTAAGCATAGAATTAATGAGATGCATTTTGTTTTCTTTCTGTTTCTGTAATTAATTAACATGGAATATTTCCCTCCAGAAACAAGTACCACAAATATAATAATAGATACCTATTAGGTTACCAAAATATAGTAATATTATATGTTAAACGGTGAAGTAAAGTCAATCAATGAATTCTTACTTTATTGTTACGTTATTATTACATGTTACTGTTCACACATGGGCAAAATCTATCATATGATTTCGACAAATGATATCCGATCAGGAGTATTTGCATTCGTTGGTACTTTGGCTCCGTATTTTAGAGCCTTATGTACCGCTACGTAATGAATCTTAAGCGAAAGCGTCTCCGATTCAGATACATTTGGCGAAATCATAACATGGTATACATGGTGGGTGTGAACAGTAACTATTACATTTCAGCTACAGTACTGTCGTCTTCTTATTAATCTCACCTCAAAATCACCCCACCGATATCGTAATAATATTGGTGGGGTGGTGATAAACAGAGAATCCTCCCTTGTTCAACCGATGTTTAATTTACGGTAAAATTAGTTGGTGCCTTATTTGTTCCGCTATATGAGATATTAAAACCAATGGATACGGAACCCCCCACAGGGATTGTTCCGTTATAACTATCATTTTTTATAGACACGGATGCACCACTTTGCGTATAACTGCAACTCCAAGCATTGGTTATCTTCTGGTTGCCTGGAAAAGTAAATTTAAGATTCCACCCATTCACCGTCGAAGTACCATTGTTCTTAATGGTAATCGTTACCGTAGCACCTGAACCCCAATCTGATTGTAAATAATCTACTGCAAAATCACCACTTGTTGGAGGCGTTGGAGTCGGTGTTGGTGTCGGGTTTGTTTGTGTAC
The DNA here is from genome assembly GCA_015057615.1 of Lachnospiraceae bacterium. GTDB lineage: Bacteria > Bacillota > Clostridia > Lachnospirales > Lachnospiraceae > Mobilitalea. The sequence goes on from SVEA01000016.1 coordinate 37,893, forward strand.
CTTCACCCACTGTTATATTCGCGCTCCCACTACTTTGATATCCTTCCGTCTCCATTATCTGGTAATCCCAAGTTGAACCCAGATTCATTCCATGTTTCGCCCATTCACTAATGTGATTACTAAAAGTAATGGTTCCGCTTGATCTCTTCGAAGTCCGAACACTCCAGTACTGGTCAAAAGTTGCAGTGCCTATAATGGAAGGTTGATCGACTCTCTGCGTACGATAAATATTATATGTTCCTCCATCCGAGGTCATGGTTCCTAATGATGTTCCACCTGGAGGCGTCCAAGAGCCATAACTTTCAACTACGTAATATTCAATAAGTGGGTCTTTCGTCCACCCATATAGAGCCAAATAACCATTGCTACCCCCATTGAAACTTCCTGAGAAGCTTACATTTCTGGCTGCACCGGTACTCCAGCCCTTACCGCAAGTAAAATTGTTACAATTGCTCCAGTCAACACTGTAATTACCACCACTTCCCAAAGTCATGGTTACGGATCCACCACCCGCATTCCAAAACGAATAGAAATAACCGTCATGGGTACCGGTTTGATTTGAGGTGACCGTTGTTGCGCTCAGTGCATTAGTTGCAGGAAATGCAAGCAAAAAACACATTGCAAGAGCTGTTAATAATTTCGCTTTTCTTTTCATTAGCAATCCTCCTTTCAAAAATGAATAACACTACATAATAAACCCTCGAGGTCATTACTATATTATGCTTATTGTCTTTAATTAGTCCATTGTACTAACAAAGTTATTATGAACATGATTATATAAATGAAAAAAGCCGCCTGTTTAATAGACGACTTTTTATTAAATATGAATTCTCCTTCCCCCTATTGTTCACTCATTTGGGAATATTACCGTTAATTGCATTTTGAAGGCTTCCTCCGCATGGACTGAATGAGGCTTATTTGCAGGCATAACAAGAGTTTCGCCCACAGACAGATTATACTCTTTACCGTCTACAACAAATCTACCGTTACCTTCCAGTATAGTTACCATAGCGTCTCCTGTAGAATCATGAGTACCAATCTCCTCACCCTTTGAGAAAGCAAAAAGTGTAATGCTTACATAAGCATTTTGAGCCAATGTCTTACTTACAACTTGCCCTTCTGGTGCTGAAATTTCCTCAGATAAATGCAAGATTTTTTCATGTTCCATATTTTTAATATATTTCATTACTTCTCCTTTCTGCTGGTTAATCACCACAGCCACTGCACTTTTCTTCCTTTATTTGAATAGTCTGTCTTATCATAATAATAACTATTCCTTGCTTGACTACCTGCAGGCTTTGGGCTGCAGGCTCTAAGCTTCCGTTGACTTTATGCTGTGATTATACTACAATAACTACAACAAGTATGTTGTTATAACAACGCATTGGAGAGAATTATGGATTTTTTATTTTTAACTAAAACATTTTTGTTTCGCGGTTCTACCATATCAGAAATTCAGGCTATACTGCAATGTCTTGGTGCGTCCATTAAAACCTTCCATAAGGGCACGCCTATTTACCATACTGGAGAAATTATAGAATGCATGGGACTCGTGTTGTCCGGCAGCGTAAATATTGAAAATAATGACGTTTGGGGTAACAAAAATATTCTCAGCCATATCGATGCCGGACAAATATTTGCAGAAACCTATGCATGTATTCCCGGTGAACCACTGATGGTTAATGTAACTGCCGCAGAAAAAACAACGGTCATGTTCTTAAATACTGCTAGGTTACTTCAAACATGTCCTCATTGTTGCATTCATCATAACAAATTAATTAAAAATTTGTTGCAGATTACAGCACAAAAGAACCTGAATCTTTCTTGCAAAATCCTAAACACTTCGTCCAAAACGATTCGAGGCAGACTGCTTTCCTATTTTTCTGTGCAAGCTATGCAGTACGGAAGCTATCAATTTACAATTCCTTTCAATCGCCAGCAGCTCGCTGATTACTTAAGCGTTGACCGCAGTGCCCTGTCAAATGAGCTTTCCAAAATGAAAAATGAGGGCATTTTGACTTATGAAAAGAATACTTTTATATTGAAACAAGGTTTATAGCATAGAGCAATAAGACTTTATTAATCGAAAATATAGCACTTTCGAAAATATTCTTAGAATAAATAATGCAAATGCAGGAGAAAGGTTGAAAGAAATACACTTTCAACCACAAATTTTGTGCCTGCGAAATCCTCGGCACAAATTCGGATGCACAGAAATACATGTGCAGGAATGGAGGATAAAGATGATAGCCAACGAATATGTAAATCGTGCAATAGAATATATATTAAATCATATTGGTGAAGAGATTTCTGTTGATGAAGTTGCGAAACATTGTAATTTTTCAAAATACTACTTCTCAAGATTATTTAAAATGACAACAGGCGAAGGTATCTATGAATATATTAAAAGAGTTAAAATGGAACAGAGTGCGTTCCGACTTAAGGTTGAAAAAGGAAGGAGCATAACGGATATTGGCTCTGAATATGGCTATAGTGCTTCTAACTACAGTTCGGTTTTTAAACAGCATCATCACGTTTCGCCAATCGAGTTTCGCCGTAGTGTCATAGACCGTTCTCTGATACATCCAATCTATAATTATGCAGGGACTCAATTGGAAACCTATGAGGACTGTGACGCCAAAATCTCTATCGAGTATCTTCAAGATTGTCCTGTCATTTATGAGCGATACATTGGAAATTATGAGGATTTGTCTGCCAATTGGGGCGCCTTTCAAGATAAATATAGAGAATATATCACCGATAAAACATTGATGATTGAGCGTACGTTTGACGATCCATCGATTACAGATAAAAACAAATGCCTCTATGACCTATGTATCAGCGTTGACATCAATTGCTTAGTGGAAAACACTTATATTTTAACGGGTGGTAAATTTGCAATCTATCACTATAAAGGCTTTATGGAGGAAATCTACTCTGCTTATCAAAGCATATTTAATGTATGGATCGCACAAAGTGGTTACTCCATTGATGAACGCTATGGTTTTGAAATCTATCGAAAAGTGGACTGTTCTTCCATGTATATGGAAATAGATATCTGCATTCCGATTAAGTAGAGCAAGAATCCAGAAGTATCTTAACTCCATTATCCCTATAATCGATCTTGTTATTATGAACTTGATTATAGGGAGGAAAAACATGAATGTAGATCACATTAAAAATCAAAGAGTAAAGACAATTTTTCAGTTTTCGATACCTGCCATCATTGCAATGGTGTTGACTTCGTTAATTACTGTTACGGATGGCTTTTTTATTGGAAACTATGTAGGTACCGACGGAATTGCTGCCGTTAACTTGGGACTTCCCATTATTTATCTCTATCTAGCCGTAGGGCTTATGATTTCTGTAGGCGGCGTTGCAATTGCAGGTATCTCTCTTGGCGAGAGGAATCAAAAGAAGTGCAACAATGTTTTCAATCAAACCTTATGCACTACAGCAGTGGTGTCTTGGATATTAAGTTTACTTGTATGGCTCTCTTTTGACACTATACTCCGCATTTTAAATGCAGATGCACAGGTGGCAGTATATTTCAAAGAATATTATATGATTATGCTGTTTGAGCTACCCATTATGGTGATAAATGCTTCTTTTGGAATGTTTATAAGAAGTGAAGGAAATCCCCAATATTTTATGAAGGTCAATATTCTTAATGTTTTGCTGAATATTATTCTTGACTATCTGTTTGTTAATTGGTTTTACTTAGGTGTGGCGGGAATCGCTGTGGCATCACTTATATCTGCCACTGTTACCTTACTGTGTCTCTTATACTTTTTTGTAAAGAAATCTAAGGTCTATAAATTTAGGAAATTCATCTTTTCTGCTGAGGTATTCAAAAGCACATTTCTCAACGGCAGCTCTGAATTTATAGGTGAAATGTCCCTCTGCATTTCAATGTTTGCATATAATTTTGTAATTATGCGGCATATTGGCGTAGACGGTATAACAGCATTTGCTATCGTGGGATATATTTCTTATATATTCAGCATGATTATTATTGGCTTTGGACAAGGTGCAAGCCCGCTAATCAGCTTTACTTACGGTGCAAAGGAGTATACATTGACATCCGACTTGCGTCGAATAACCAATGTGATTGTATTCCTAGTCGGAGCCGGAGTGCTTCTTTTGGTGTTATGCACCTCTCAATGGTATAGTAGTCTCTTTATAGAAAATGAAGTGGTTGAGCAGATGATTTGTTCCGGTGTTAAAATATTTGCAGTATCCTTTCTGTTTTCCGGAGTTAATACCATTACATCCTTCTATTTTACATCCATCGGCAGGGCTCTCGAGTCAGCTATTGTATCCTCTGCACGAGGATTGGTCCTTTTGCTAATCTGCATATTTACTCTGCCGGCAGTTCTTGGAATGATCGGTGTATGGCTTGTGTCACCCATTACAGAAGCATTGACTTTACTTATAAGTTTGTTCTTTATATGCAAAGAACGCAAACATATGCAACTTGGATTAACGCAAGAATGATAGAAAAATATCCAGTAACCATCCCTCCAGATAGATGGCTACTGGATATTTTTTCTCCAAAAGACCTGTATGCGCCTATCAGGTTAATCATCCGGCAGGGGAACTATGGGAGCTTTTTCTCATTAATAGCAGGTTCAAAACGCAATTTCTGGGAACTAATGGACAATGCCCGGGAAGATAAGCATATATTAATCCGATATAATAGTATTGTAGGCAAAAACCTAATTTTATTATTTGAGGAGGTAGATTTAAATTTGAAAAATCACTTTTTTTTGATTCTTTTGGGAATCATTCTGGTACTCTCACTGTTCAATGGGGCGGCCAGCGCCAAAGAACCATCCAATGATTCAAAGACAAACCCGCTTCAAAAACCTTCGGTCGGCGGTGCACTTCAACTACTCCAGAAGGACGGACAGATGACATTATGCAATGCAAAGGGTGAACCCATCCAACTGCGTGGCATGAGTACCCATGGTCTGCAATGGTTCCCCGGCATACTCAACAATAATGCCTTTGCTGCACTTGCCAACGATTGGGGCTCCAATGTCATCCGGTTAGCTTTATATGTGGGTGAATCCGGATATGCAACCGATTCGTCCTTAAATGAAAAAATCATTGAAGGAATTAACCTTGCCATTCAAAATGATCTCTATGTCATTGTCGACTGGCATGTTCTCACCCCCGGTGATCCGAATGCGCCAATTTATAAAGATGCCATGGCTTTCTTTCAGGAGATATCCGATTTATATCCCAATGATCCGCACTTAATTTATGAGCTTGCTAACGAGCCCAATGGTGGTGATCCCGGTGTCACTAATGATGCAAAGGGATGGGAAAAGGTTAAATCCTATGCGGAGCCTATCATTAAGATGCTTCGTGATAAAGGTAACGAAAATCTGATCCTTGTCGGTAGCCCAAACTGGAGCCAGCGCCCGGATTTGGCCGCAGATAATCCAATTAAGGATAGCAATACGATTTATACGGTTCATTTCTACACTGGTACCCACAAATCCGCTGCGGACAGTAAGGACCGCGCCAATGTCATGAGTAATGTCCGCTATGCACTCGAGCACGGTGTTGCGGTCTTTGCATCCGAATGGGGGACAAGCGAAGCCAGCGGTAATAATGGCCCGTTCTTAAAGGAAGCAGATGAATGGCTGAACTATCTTGATGCCAACAATATCAGCTGGTGTAACTGGTCTTTGAGCAATAAAAATGAAACCTCAGCAGCCCTCCAGCCGTTTGAGCTGGGTAAACAGGATGCCACCTCTTTGGATCCGGGCAAGGATCAAAAATGGTCCCTTGAAGAACTGAGTATCTCTGGCGAATATGTTCGCTCGAAAATACTTGGTATTCCCTATAACCCCATTAACCGTACATCAAGGACTGTATTCAGTGATGTTGTCTGGAACTTTGACGATGGCCTCCAGGGCTTCGGTATCAACGGTGATAGCCCGATCCAGTCCGTGACATTGACAAATGTCAATCAATCATTAAATATTGCCGGCCTGGAAACAAGCCACGATATTTCCGAAGGTAATTATTGGGCAAACGTCCGCTTGTCCGCTGATCAGTCCTCTGCAAGACCGGATATATTCGGCGCAGAAGCCTTAAGCATGGATGTAATCTTAACAAACCCGGATACCGTTGCAATTGCAGCTATTCCTCAGAGTTCAACCCACAGCTGGGCAAACCCTCTTCGGGCAGTCGCAATTAAACCGGAGGACTTCACCTTGCAGTCCGATCATACTTATAAAGCTAAACTTACTATAACAACAGCAGACTCTCCGAGCTTTGATACCATTTCAAAGGATAGTACCGACAGTATCATGACTAATATTATTCTGTTTGTCGGCACCGAAAAATCCAATGAAATTCGTATCGACAACATCACCGTTTCCGGTAATAAAGTCGTTCCAGAAGCGCCCATCGTGCATGATCCGTTGGGAAAGGCGTCTATTCCGTCTGAATTCAAAGACGGCACACGCCAGGGTTGGGCATGGGATTCCGGTTCAGGAGTAAAAACAGCCATGACCATAAAAGAAGTCAACGGCTCAAAAGCATTAGCCTTTGAAGCCGCTTATCCAGAAGTAAAGCCGACGGATGGTTGGGCAAGCGCCCCCCGTATGATTTTAAGCGGTGTTAATACGACGCGCCAGGCCAGTGACTGCCTATCCTTTGATCTTTATCTTAAGCCGGTGAAGGGGAATACCGGAACGCTGTCCGTCAATCTTGCCTTTGCGCCGCCGAGTCTGGGTTATTGGGCACAGGCTGCCACAAATTATAATATTGATTTGACCAAATTATCGAAGGCTGAAAAAACAAAGGATGGCTATTATCATTATACCGTTACGTTTGATTTAACCAAAATTGCTGATAACAAGGTAATTGCCTCGGACACTCTCCTGCGTGATATTACCATCGTTGTGGCAGATGTTCAGAGTAATTTTGCCGGCACAATGGCTATTGATAATGTTCGCTTTGAGAAAGAGAAAAAGGCATCCTCTGTTAAAGAAGCAGAGAAGACAAAAGCTCCTTCTGCCTATATTGTAAAACGGGGTGATTCTCTCTGGAAAATCGCCAAAAAGTTCAATACAACTTATAGGGAGCTTGCACGCAGAAATAATATTAAAAATCCAGCCTTGATCCACCCCGCTCAAAAACTCATACTTCCTTAAATCGCATTTCTTATTCTGCTTTCTACGCCGGACGAATTAGCGGAAGCTTCATGTACTAGTATAAGGGGGATTTAACAAAAGGTGCCCAGCAATGACGTTCTCATTGTAACGGGGCACCTCTTGTTGATTTATATGCTGGCTTTTTATGCGGATTTTCTTTCCAATCGCCTTCACTTTTGTGACAGCCTCTTGTGATATCTGCGTTCTTTTGATACGATATCCTTATTATGACAATGATCTTATGGAAAGGGGAGTCCATATGGAATATCATTATAGGCATCGTAATATTGCACTCTATGAACTTATTAACAAGGAAAATGATTGGCGCTATGTCGACTTTAGCCTCAATGCATCGATTGATACGGACGAGCTCGTCAAATCTCTGAAGGGCGGAACATGTCAAAATGTCAGGCTACAGGCAGATTGGAACCAGTATACGGAGAAAGCCTTCAAGATTGATATTATTAAGGATTATGACGAAGATGTCCGCCTAATGACTCACAGACCCTATAACGAATCCGTCATGCATCAGCTCTATCAGCATTATTTGGAACTCGTTTCATTGCGTAAATCTCAAGGGCGAAAGCTCTATAATAAATTCATCAGCTCCCAGGATCTGGATCAGCGCATCCGCAAGCTGGTCACCTTTGATAGGGATGGTGATCCGATTATTAAGCCGTACTATCAGCGGGTCGCTCTGGAAACCGGTTATAATTTTGCGGCCTTTTTTACCAACGAGACCAGCTTTCCGCCTCACCGCCATGAAGAGGCCGAAATCATTTATACCTTATCAAGCACGATTCAAATATCACTTAATCAGACAATCTATGAGCTGAAACCCCGGGATATCCTCATTATCGGCCCAAGAGAAGTCCATTCCTTCATGACACCTGCTGCACCATGTGACAGATTAGCCCTTATCTTTAAAGTACCAAATGAGAACGATATCTGGGGATACCGTGGCAAAAATCGAATCACAACACCGCATCTTCCATATAATAGCCATAACTCAGTGATTAAGACATTGCATTCTCAACTCGAAGTACATTTGCAGACAATTATTCTGGAGCTCAATAACCTGGATATTGCTTACAAGGCAGCAATTACTGCACATATTTACCATCTTTTATATTTGATCTCCCGACAAATGGTCTTTCAGTCCATCGGGGCTGACAACAGTAAGCATTACAGCAAGCAGGTGGAAAATCTGGAGCGTGTCATGCGCTATGTATCGATAAATTACATGAATGATATTACATTAAAGGAGGTCGCGGATTTGTCGAATTACAGTATCTTTTATTTCAGCCGCCTTTTTAAAGATTATACCGGCATGACCTTCGGCAATTTTCTCAACCAGTACCGCATTCAGCGTTCAATCAATCTGCTCTTTGAAACCAATCAGTCAATCACTGAAATTGCTTATAAATGCGGTTTCAACAGTATCAAGACCTATAATCGTCTGTTCAAGGAAATTAAAAAAATCAGCCCGAGCGCCTATCGCAAGCAAGGCTGAAGACAACGACAGGTGGCAACCCGCCTGCCGTTGTTCAATAAACCCAAACTTACTTTTTTAAAGAAACCTTTAGAGTAGCTACTTTATAAGGAGATACGGATAGGCTGACCGCATTCCGGTTATATTCGAGTTTTTGGAGCACTCTTTCCAAATAATCCGTTTTATACGCACTTTCTATATTTGTTGTAAAAGTGAAATTAACTTCTTCATTTTTATCCGATATGCTATACATGCGGATGACAACGCCATCCTCTTTCTCACTGTTTTTCACTGCGGATACCATGATATTTGGGTTATCCTTGTTAATAAATGATTGTGTAGCATCAAGCCTTCCCGTCTGGTTTATCGGTCCGCTGACAACATCCATGGGATTATTGAATTGCTTTGATTCTCTTAAGGCATCCTTTATATTTCCGTATCCGATTCTAAAACCAAAGTAATGCACTCCTGTCTCCGGATGGGTATCCGGATTAGATGTACTCCGGAGTAATGTCAGTGAAAGGCTGTCTTCCAGCCCACGGTAACCGTATTTTGATTCGGTTATCACATATAGCCCTAAATCATCCTTGAACTTTGCATAGGCAAATGTGTTTCCAGGTACCTCATCGTTGACCGGGTCACGTTCGATTAACCCCATTGGAATATCATAAATATATTTCTTTTGATGATTTTTCAATGGAATATGAAACTTTAGCTGAGGAGTATACATCGGATCGCCAATCTGATTCCATAGGGCTACAACTTTATATTCCAGGCTTTTCGAATCATTTTTTAGAATTACCTCTACATCGAGTTTGGAATCAGCAATTTCCAAGGTGTAACGAATTTTTTTCAACAAATTATTGCTCGTGAATTGTTTTTTCACAATTTGCTTGCGGCAATTGTCAATGGTTACATAATCGCCTACAACCCAGGCACTGCTGTTCTTTGCATTTTCCTGTATATAACGGAAATTCGCCCTATTTTCAATCAGAACAAGACCGTTTTGCTTGTCTGTCAATTTGATTAAATCCATGGTTATCGGGTCAAATTCAGCATATATATAATCATTTTCAAGGATATCATCTACATAATGGTTCACTCGTGGATCATGCTTGGACGGTATATAAGAGCTTTCTGGGTAGTCTTCATTTTCCTGCGTAACAACAACCGTTTCGTAACCAAAGGAAGGGACCGTAACCTGCACCAGTATTTCGGTATACCAATGGCCCCAATATTGATTGTAACCATCCCCCACTTTTACAAATGGGAGTTTCTCTTTATTCGAAGAATAAACTGCCAGCCTACCAAGATCGTCCTTATAATCCCATAACATAATGGAAACGATATCATTACGGCCGTATTCCGTACTGTTAAAAATATAGAATGCACGGTTTGGCCCGATTCCTCTGGAAACCTGGGACAGATTTAGGCTAAATGACAGCCCTCCATCTCCATAAAGGCGGGATGGATTGACACCTACCCCTGCACCATAAGCTGTTTCGTTTTTATTAGCAATGGAAGTAAAATTGGATAACCTTATTTCATCAATTATTTTTGAATAGCTTGCCCTTTTTATTTGATTTGCTGTTGCTAATATCTCTTGGAATTTACCTAATGCAAACTCTCTTGTAAATACCATACCGCAACCGGGAAGTATATCATGGAATTGATTAAAAAGCGCATTTTTCCAGGCTTTAGAAAGCTTATTGCTTTCGTTTTTCATTGTACTCAATTCATGTCCCAATAAATTTGCAAATTCGGCCTGATAAAGGGATGCTTCGGAGTAACGGTTTGCCAGTTTCATCCTGGATGATGAAGTATAGCATCCGGTTAATACGAAATTCATCTCACCGGTCACTACTGGAAACTGTTCCCGATACTTTTCTGCATATTGAAAGAACTTATGGTAGGTGCTGAAGATAAATTTGGGAAACAAAGGCCAGGTATTCATATCGAGGATTGCCTCGATATCCCGCCTTGTAGGCCCGCCGCCATGGTCGCCAACTCCATATACATAAAGCATCTCAGCCAGGCCAAACGTTTCACAGGTACTGGGAATATGCCTTGCTGTATTCGGTGTTATGGAATTACCATACCAGATGGGATCCCGGAATACTAAAATCCGTTCCCCGCTGCTGCTCTCCCAGTTATACAGGATATTATTTTCATTGCCGCGGCAGTGGTAATAATATTTTACCCCTCCATTCGCAAGTATTTCAGGTATATTTGCATTATGTCCGAAGGTATCCGGTTCAAAATCAACCTTGATTTCATCCGGATTCGCCCCAAACACATCCTGTAAATACTGTTTTGTTGTAGTAATGTGGCGAACCATGCTTTCCCCATTCGGCATATTTTTATCATTTTCAACCCATGTGGAAGCCGCAAGTTCCCAGCGCCCTTCTTTTACCCTTGCCTTGATTTCCTGAAGCATATCGGGGTCATATTCTTCAACGATTCTGTATACAGACCCTTGCGATTGCGAATAAGTAAAGTCCGGATACTCCTTCATAATATCAAGCATTGTCCTTAAGGTATCCAGCGTTACCTGAACCGTTTCATGGTACCCCCATAGCCAGTTCATATCAATGTGGGCATGAGAAACACAGTGGACTGTGTATTTCTTCGCTTCCTCTTCAAGTACCGGTTTAAGCTCCTCTTCCACTTTTAGAACGAACGGCTTTGTGACCGAACCCGCTTCTTCGATGGTATCTATAATCTTTTTTGACGTTTCCTCAATTAGATTAAGATACTTATGATTATTAACAACCGATATTTCCATCAGATAAATCAATTCATAGGCAATCCGGTCCTGCCAGTAGTTAACTTTCCTGCCGGGATTATTGGCAGAAGTCATTTGCACCCAGGGTATACTTAAGTCATCTACTAAATGCTTAATCCTTTCAAAATAGCTCATTTTCCTATCTCCTTCGCTTATTTTTTCAATGTTAATAAAATAGATTAAAGCCGCAGGTTAAACCTCGGTCAAGCTCAGTCTTATTGACATTTATTAGTATATCATAGGTTTGTTCATACTGGTATAGCCTTTATTTTATATGAATGTAAAAATGGCTAAGAAGTAATAGCCTCATTTTCGTCATTCAAATTCAATGAATCCCATAGCATCATAGTCCTCACGTGTAATTGTATTTTTAACTTTAAGGTTATTATCTTCCTGAAACCTGTAAACAGCATTTTTTAAATCTTCTCCATATATTCCGGACACATTTCCCTCAAAATATTGCAGTTCTTTAAGCCTTTCCTGAACAGCAAATACATCGGCTCCCCTATCCCCAGGCTTTAAATTTCTAAACCCTGTTCCAAATGGGCCATAAGGTCCATTATTTATTATAACGGCAGTGCCTAATGGGACAATATTATATAATTCTTGTATATCCTTATTGTACATTCTAATACATCCGTGACTGGCAGCACTTCCAATGGAATCCTCTCTTGTAGTTCCATGTATCCCATAAGTTCCCCATGGCACATCAAGTCCCATCCAATGACCCCCAAAACTTTTGCCCCATTTCCCCTTATCTTTTACTTTCCATGTACCGATAGGCGAAGGCATGTTTTTCATACCTGAGGCTATTGGGTACTTCTTTATGAGTTGGCTGTCTTCAAATAAATACAACTTTTTCTCATCAATCTCAATTAAAATAGTATACTCAGGTTGATTATTTACGGTATATTTATGAATACTTCTAATCAAAATACTGCAACCAAAAATGACTAATAAAACGTATAAAAGCAGTATAAAATATAAAACTCTCTTTTTTATAATAATCATTGTATCTCACCTCTAAAAATATATATGCAAAAAGCAAAAGCAGTATAATCATTATAGAGAGTTATGACAGAATAGCTTGCTATCGAGGCTTTTTATATATGCTCTAAAATATAAATTTCATATATTTTTAGTTTGGCATATTTTTTTAAAAAAGAAGGCAAACTAAAAATTGGAGGTGGTCTATTGAAACCAAATATTGTGTATTATGAAGAAGAAGCATTAAATTACTTGCTTGGAAAAACTCTTTTAGAAAAATATAAATCAGCTGAATGGGTTAGAATTGAAAATCATAATAATATTCCGGAACTTAGAAGCAATCCAAATTGTGAGTTTGCTAGAATGAAGCAGAATCTTGTGATTGGTATCAGAAAAACTCATAAATATGTACCTAATTCAAAAACATCTGACTTTTTAGTACCATATACATCTTCAGGATGTAGTGCTATGTGTCTTTATTGCTATTTAGTATGCAATTATAATAAATGTTCGTATCTGCGGCTTTTCGTAAATAGGGAACAGATGCTGGACAAACTAATTAAAACGTCAAATCTAAGTAGTTCAGATCTGACGTTTGAGATAGGAAGTAATAGTGACTTGATACTTGAAAATACTATTACTGGTAACCTTGAATGGACCATAGAGAATTTTGGGAAGAATGGCCGAGGATATATAACACTTCCTTCCAAATTTGATATGGTGGATTCATTATTAAATCTCGAACATAAAGGCAGGACAATAATCAGAATAAGCGTTAACCCGCAGGAAATTATTAAAAAAGTAGAACTTGGTACTTCTTCTCTGGAAAACAGAATAAAAGCAATCAATAGTTTAAAAGAAGCCGGATACAAAGTCGGCATATTAGTAGCTCCTGTGGTTCTTCTTGAAAACTGGGAAGTTTTATATAGAGAATTATTTAATATTTTGGCTGAAAAATTATCTCAAAAGGTCAAGAATGAGATGTTTTTTGAAGTAATTTTTATGACATACAGTTATATTCATAGAATGATTAACACCGAGGCTTTCCCTAATGCAATTGACTTATATAATAAAAATATAATGACAGGAAGAGGACGGGGGAAATACTGCTACAACTCAATTACAAAAGAAAAAGGAGAAGAATTTTTAAGATTTGAAATTACAAAGCGTTTTCCCAAGAACAAAATCATGTACATTGTATAAAGTTAGTAAGAGTATTACTTTCGCTTTATAATTCAAAATATAATTGTACTTGATTATATGATTAATTTGTAAAATAAAAAGAAAATTATTCGAAGTTAACGTGCGAGTCTGTGAAAGTTTTTCTGTAAATATGGCTTTATAGAGGTCTTCTATGGTAAAATATTAAATCATAGGAGGCCTTTTATTATGGCAAGAGAAAAGAAACCAGTACACAAGGTACAAATGACA
>SVEA01000161.1 GCA_015057615.1 Lachnospiraceae bacterium
CATTTGTTGAAAAGATTAAATGATTTGGGCTGGCAGCCTGCCACTGCTATCTAAATCCATAAAAACTATGAAAAAGCTTCATAGGGGGGGATTGTTGCGTCTTTTTGCTAACAAAGAGACGTTTTCATAATAAAAGCCTTCTTATAAATCAGCTTTTGACACCTCAATCAGCATTAACTCAACGAAAGTGTTTCGCAATTTCCTATGAAAGAATCTATTTTCCCCTGGAACAGGCCGTCTGCCTTATTTTTTTCGAAACACGATCTGCTTTCTATCTTCCAGGGTAATAAACGGTCCAAGACCGCCCTCGATCTCATATTCCCCTGCAATTTTCAGCTCCAGTACGGGCGTCTTCATTGCAAAGGTACACACAACCGTATCCGGACCATAGCTTACCTCTTCTAGTTCCTGTGTCGCATAAAGCAGAACCAGATCCTCTGTCACATGGTAGTTTACCGGCAGGATAAGTCCTTCCCGCCCTGGTATCTCGATCCGGGAATCACCAAAAGGCTTCTGCCCATGATAGGTAACGGTGATCTGCTTTTTCCAGTCATCCAGATTGTTGAGAACAAGGAAGGTACTTCCGCTTACCGAATCCGTTAAGCACTGCGCCATGACCTCCTCATTTACTTGGATACCCGGCTGTACTCCGATACTATCTAATATGCTTCGGAAACCGTCTCTTACATAGTCATACCCGGCATCCACAATTCCTCCAAGGATTACGATCTGCCCGGACCCGATCTGCCTTGCTACTCCAGCGAGCTGATCTTTGGTACGGTGGCCGTTTGGATCTTGAAAAACAGCATAACCCAGGATATCATCTGCTCCCGCCGCCCCGTAACTCTGACCGCCATAGACACCAATATCGGTACAGCCATTGATATTAATCATTTCCTGATGCCGGTGCGACTCTACCCTGACACCAATGGCATCTCGCAGCCTTGTGCAGGCGTTGCCCTGCAGATCATACTGCGGTATCTTTGGATACAGGAAGACCTTTCCTCCCCTTTCCATATACCGAACCAGGCTTTCCTGCACCGCCCCGTCCATATAGTCGGTGGAGAATACGATCAAATGAGGATGCTTTTCTACCTCCAGCCCGTCCAGATGCGGCTTTTGTATTCCCTTAACGTGAAGATTTTCATAGATGATATATTTCATTAAGCTGTTGTACAGTCCATGAAGAAGGTCCGAACCTATTGCTTCCACCATCGCATGGTTTTCCCGATTCTTATAATCCGTTAAGAAGTAATCGATATCCACAAACAGTGTCGTATCCACAACTGGCTGCGCACGGAGGAATGGCTTTTGATAGGCATCGATCACTTTTTTCAAATGCTTTAGCAGATAATAACTCTTTCGCAGCTCTCCCTTCGAGCTGATCGGTGCCTGCCAATCATGGTACTTACTGATGATTCCAATACCTTCATAATTGTAGCCGCCTGCGAACAGATAATAGTTGATCGCTTTCATACCCTGGGCGATACATATTCTCGAGTTTAAGTCATGGGTATTGGGCTGAAGCCTTGGAACAGAATTTTGAAATCCGCATTGAAATTCCGCTGAGAATAAAGGCTGCTCCGGGTCTTGCAGACTCTTTGTCAGGACATTTGCAAGATAAAGATCCTGCACATTATCATACACCACATTTCCGATATAATAATCCCCTGCGGCAATGGTACCATTTAAATCAAAACAGCTTTTTAATTGGCTTAATCCAATGGGATAAAGGTTTCCTCTCTTTGCATAGTCCTGCTGGGTAAAGCCGTGGACATTGACAATGACCGGCACCTCCAATCCGTGTGTTTTCGCAATCTGAATCAGATTATTCAGATATTTTTGGATATAGGTTCTTTCGTAGTACCGGAATTCATTTAGCAGAACGCCGTCTTCCTCTTGCAGCTCCTGCCTCACTTCCTGCCGCTGTGCTGCCAGATCCGGGATGTCTTCCTGGCACTTCTGATTTCTATCCAATATAAAATCGGTGAGCACGCTGTCACTAAAGTCCGGGGTCCCGGTTACCCAGTGAAACATACCGATTTCATTATCCAGCTGTGCCATAAGGATACAGCCGCCCCGGCTGACCTGATGTGGGGCTAAAAGCGTAAACACCGCACGGTACCAGCATTCTACCTTCTCAAGGTAAACCGGATGAAGAAATTGTACCAGCTCATACACCGGATGCTTACTCCCATCCAGCCTCTGTGCACGAATTTCTCCGTAATTCTCAAGCAGCCAGTCCGGAAGTCCGGCATGGCGCAGCTCACTCATAACATAAGGACCCGGCTTTATGCAGAGCTTCATACCATGCTTTTCCACCAGTTTTACAAAGTGCAGCAAATCTCTTTCCTTCGTCGTTCTGCCGGTTAAATCAATGCTTCCCTCTTCCTTTTCATGCCAGATCCAGGGAATATAAGTACTGATCATAGAAAAGCCCGCATCCTTAATTTTAATGATGCGGTCCTCCCATTCCTTGCAGGGAACTCTGAAATAATGAAGTTCCCCGCCTAAGATAAAAGTTTCTTCCTGATTTATTTTAAATACTGCGTTTTCAAATGTAAGCATACTAGTCTCCGTCTATTCTCCTGTAATTCCTGATCTGTCAACACTCTCCACAAACTGCTTCTGTAATATAGAATAAAAGATCAGAAGCGGCACGATCGTTACAAAGTTTGCAGCCATTTTAAAGGGAATGTTAACCCTGGCGGCATTCGGATCTTTATTGGCTATATTTTCCATGGTACTTAAAACGGACGCCATTTGGATTGGCAATGTCTTTGCTTCGCCGATATACAAGGTGGTTAAATAGCTCTCATTCCAATACCATACCACGGAGAAGATCATGGTTAAAATAACCGCCGGTATGGACAGCGGAATCGCAACCCGTAAAAAGATCTGCAGGGAGGATGCCCCGTCGATCTGGGCAGCCTCATCCAGCACTCTCGGTATCGCATTGAAGAAATTATAAAAGATTAAAATAAATATTGAGCTTTTTAACCCCTGGCCAAAAGCTGCCGGAAGGAAAAATGACAGCTTGCTTCCGATCAGTCCCAGCTCACTATAACCGAGGTAGGACGGGATCATGAGCACCTGACCGGGAATGACAAAGGAGATCACGACCAGAGCGATATACAGTTTCTTTAATTTAAAGTCAAACCGGGACAGCCCATACCCCATCAGCCCGCAGGATACCACCTGCAACGCAGCGGAGGTAAAGGTTAATAGGATACTCTGCCCGATGCCTTCAAAGACATTCATTTTCTCAAAAAGCAGTTTGTAGTTATCCAACACAAACCGGCTTGGCACCAAATGTACATAGGGATTAAAAATATCACCCTGCGGCATAAAACTCTTTAATATCATATAAACAATAGGATAAATAAACACAAAGCCAAAGATTAACAGCAGTGCATAGCTGATTATGTTGATAATCCTGCCTTTGATCACTTTTTTGGAAGTTACATGACGTATCTTTCTTGAAATTTTCATTTTTTTCTCCTTTCCCTTCCGATTCCCGTAAGAGCAAGGAAAAGGAACATGATAAGGATAATCACAATAAAGTAAATCCACGAAAGAGCTGAGGAATAGCCCAGCCCCTGAAAATCCCCCTGCCCGAACATACTCTGCTTAATCAGGGTCACCACTTTGGAGGTGGGGAAGGTAGCAAGCAGCACGATGGTGTATACAATGTTTAACGTCGTGAATTGCTTCATTGCCGGAAATGTCAGTTTCCAGAAAACCTGCCAATTGCTTGCACCATCAATATATGCTGCCTCATAGGCGGCTTGATCCAGTTTCTGCAGACCGGATAGGTAGATAAGAATCTGTACCCCCGAAAACCATAGCACGGAGAAAATATTTTTTAAAAGCAGCTCGATCACAAAATAGATCTGATGGAAATCGGAATAATTCATCCAACGGAGGATGCTGTTTTCCGTCAGATCAATGATTTCAAAGGCACCGCATTTCTCAAGGCTGCTCATTAATCCGCCGCTGATTATGATAACGGGAAGGAAATAAATCGCCCGAAAGACGGTTCGAAACCACAGCTTTCTATTAAGCAGCATCGCAAGGATCAACGCCAGGATAACGATCAGAGGCGTCAGAACCAGGATATATTTCCCGATTTCAAAGATGGCATCTAAAAATTCAAAGTCCAGGGATAACGCATAGATTAAATTCCCTGTACCCAGGAATTTTGCTGAAATACCGTCCGCACCGATTTGCACCTTATGAAAGACCATATAAAAGGAATAGATCAGCGGATATAGGGTAAAGGCAAGGAAGCCGAGCAGCCAGGGTAAGGTAAAAAGATATCCAAACAACGCTTTCCTATTTTTCATACTCATTTTTTTCATTGTTATAACCATGCTCCTTTCAAAGTCTGGAGACTTTGTGCGTAGCACAAATCTCCGGTTGAAAGAATAAAATTCTTTCAACCTTTTATCACCTCATAACTGCCCGGGGCTATACGCAGATCACCGTTTGTATAAGCATGATCCGTGTAGTTGACAACGATGGAAATCTGGTTACTGTAGGTTACCTCTACCACACCGGTTGCTAATACCTTGTGATCGGTTATCGTTTCCCCTATTACATTTTTAAGCGCCCCTTCTACAAAGGCGTAAGTTTCGAGTATTTCATCCTTCCAGTCAGAATAACGGCTGGAGACCAGATACCAGTTTCCCGAATAAAGCAGCTTATCCGGATCCTCATAGGTCAGATCAAAGGACGGGTAGATCCCCCACTCGACCATTTTCAGCTTTCTCACATCCGAATCTCCCAGGGTATTGAGGGTCTGTGAGAATAGATCCATACTGCCGTGATAAACGATTGCCGTAAATGGAATCGAATCGGTTATGTAAGGGAACAAAGAGGTCTCCATTAAGATATTCTTCATACCGGAAGCTCCGGCTAAAATCTGTGGCGATCCCTGATACTGGTAGACATAAACGTCACCAACCGAAGCCTTTACACTCTTTAGGGTATCCGCGATCTGTTCAAAGGAATCCTCCCTGGTAATGAGAAAATCGCCGTAGCTGCTGGCACCCGGAGGCAACTCCATAGTAATACCGGATAGATTAAGCTCTGTAAGTTTCTTCGTATCGGCTGCTACATACTTAGCAAGACCATGGCTGTTTAATAAGGTGCTCTTTACCTTCTTTAGGCCGACCGTATGATCATAATACATATAATTCCGGTTCATCATATAAATCAGATCGGTCTTCGGCTTAATGTCTGCATAGCTTTTGTAAGAATGTGCATAGTAATCCATCTCCACGGTGAGTAGATCGCCTTGTTCACGCATGCTCCCCGCAAGCTCCGTCAGTTCGGAAAGCCTTCCAATCTTCCATTTTAAGCGAAAACGGTCCTTCGCTTTTACTGTAATAGTATCCTTAAACATACCGGCGGTCGAAACAATGGTACGGTTCACTCCGGATTTTTTTAAATCGGAATGGATATCCTCCAATTGTTCCAGCGTCGTCATCGGTACAATCTTATTAAAGAAGATACCCGGCTTGACACTGGACATCAGTACATCCAGCATTAATGGAACTTCCCCGGAAGCGGTATTGGCAGGCAGTAGATCTTCTTCCTTTAGTAAATCGCGGTAATGCTTTGCAATCCCTAAGTAATCAGCTTCCTTGCCGCTTAATAGGTCAATGTTCATCTGCACTTCCATTTTAGTTATTGCTTCCTGCATCACGAGAGAGCTTGCCGTGGAGCTGATTCGATGCAGATAAGGCTGCCGGAAGATAAACCGGTTCGTGATATAGTAGTAATCCGTGCGGACTCCTGCCGGATTCATAATCAATTCTGCGTTGCTGCTTCCCTTTTCAATACGAACAAACAGCCCGTTATCCTTCACACCATGGACAATGCCGTATAAGGGGTAATTGAGGTCATTCGGCGATTTTATAAAATTTTGATAATTAAAATTTGTCTTTAAACCCCAATCTTCCCCATAGTACTTCTTCTGGTATCCAGAACTAATGTTAGGATAGGTGTTCGCATAATTCACCAGCGCGCCGTCTCCGTCCGGAAGGAAGAAATATCCGTCCTGACCGCCTGCTTTCGTACTGCCAAGGAACGGGAAGAAGGTAACAGATACTAGTCTCTTCGGTCTCTCCTTCTTTTCTTCGGCATCCGGCTCATAATCCTTGATATCCTCCGGATCAAGGTAGACCTTGATTCCCTGATCCGTTAAGGCAACCTGATAGGTTAAGGCAATCTGCGATTCACCAAACTGAATGGCAGCTTCAAACCCATTCTCCAATTTGGTTACTGTCGTTTTGGTTTTCTCACTGGTTAATAAGGCTTCCTGATTAATTTGATAATCCTTTGTCTTCGGATTGATTTCATAATATTCAATGGTGATGCCGGATTCAAAATAAGCTTTCCAGGTTGCATTTAAGCGTTCCTCCTCATAGTCATCCAGGTTGGAGGACCACAGATAACCAGTCTCTTTGTTTAAAATCCGGATTGCCAGAGTTTCCGGCTTTACATAGAGGGCGGCACGATCATTTTCGGCAGCCAGCTCAAAATCCGAAGTCACCTGAAACGACGGATTTGCTTTACTGTCTTCATAAAGGCTTAAGTAATAGTTGGATTCTAAGGTTGCATCCTCGGTTGTTTTCGCTGCGCAGACGGTAGATGTAAGCATCATTACCGCAACCATCAGTGCAAGCATTTTTATACGTTTAGCCACGACTCATTACCTCCTCTATGATTGATTTTACAAAGCTGATAAATTCTTTTCCTAAAATCGAGATGACCACTGCTACAACGAAAATCACCATCATAACAAATACCGTTAGCAGTAGATTCACGATGGTCTCTCTTACGGTATAATCATGAATTTCCATGATCATGCAGAAGATCAGAATAAAGCACCAGATCTTAATGGCTGCCTCAAGAAATTGGAAGATAAAGATCTCCTGCAGCGTTAATACATTGGATATCATTCCAAGGGGAATTAACAGAAGCACTGCCGGCGTTAAGGATACTGCGAAGCCCTTTAGCACCTGAAGCAGCTTTCCTTCTCCGTCTTTGATGGAGGCGACCAGATAGTTGGAAATCACAAAAAGTCCCATCACAATGAGGACGTTAACGATATCCTGAATCGGGGTATAATTGACTATGGAAACCGTATTAAACAGGAACCCGAAGGTGTAAACCTGCCCCACCTTCAGAATCAGGAAGATTCCGATCAGCGCCACTGCTGTACCGACAGCGATCGTGTTATTAAAACGCAGCTCGTAAAACACATCTCTCGGGTGCTTCATGCAGTACAGGACATTGCGGATCTGTGTCATAACCTTCGTTTCGCTGCACTTTGCCTTCCATGCATCCACTGGCTCCCATACCTTCGTATATTTCTTAAGCAATTTTTTAGCAAAGCCCAAAACGGATAATGCAAATACTGCCAGAATAAAATATCCGACGTAATTTAATAGGAACTGCTGCCGAATTTCCCAGAATGCATTGGAATAATTGTTCCGTTCATTCGCCCTTTTAAAATACTCCATAGCAGAGGCATAATCCTGCTGCTTATAGTAGCTGTGTCCAAGCCCCTTATTGGCAATCGCAATGGAGGAATTGCGAACCAGCACTTCCTCCCACAGCTCCTTGCTTTCTACATACTGTCCGTCATTATAAAGCACCAGTGCCTCATAGATCAGCTTCATAAAAGGGGTCGGTCTGAATACCTGAACATTCCCCTGCGCATCGCCGATATAGATCTGATGCTCTGCGTCCACGCCTACGGCGATCGGATTGGTTGTAATGCCCAGTTCATTGTTGCCGCCTTCGCTTTTCGCTCCCCAGATTCCGATATTGCTGCCAGATTTGTCAAAAAGGAAGATCTGTCCATAGGCACCGGATAACGCTGCCATATTGCCGTCTAAGTCGACCGCAATGCTGGCAAAGTTCAGATAGGTATCCTTCCCGAAGAAATCGTTGGAAATAAAGTTCGTCAGAAGATTCTTACCGGCGATATTTAATTTCTTTAAGGGTTCCTTCGTATCCCCTTTGGTGGTTGCATAGACAATTCCCTGCTCGTCAATGGCGATATTACTCATGGACTGCGGAACGGATTTGATAAAAAAATCCAGCATTTCTTCGGAGAAGAACTTCTTTTGTAATTCATGGATCAGGGTACTCTGCGTTAAGTTTGCACCGAAGTATCCTAAGAATTCTCCCTCTGCATTCAGTTGAATGATACCGTTTGTGGTTCCTTCACTGACAATATAGAGATTCCCCTGCTTATCCGCCACGACCTTTGTAGGTTTAAAGGGGGTTGCCTTACCATACAGGGGATCCTTCGGTTTTCCGATGCTCCTTAGTAACTGCCCTGTAGAATCAAAGATATGGATCAATGCATCGGAATAATCCACGACATAAATCCTCTCCTCCGAATCTACAAAGACCCCTTTGGAGCTCTTCATTTCCTCATGAACGATACTGCGGATATAGTTTCCCTTCGAATCAAAGATAAGGATCTCTCCATGCCCTTCGTCCGTTCTTGCTATATAGAGAAGATTCTTCTGGCTTACATACAGATCCGTAATACCATTAAGGTTATAATCGATCATATACGCAGGCTCATATAAGCTCGGTGAATAGCGGTACCAGCCGTCTTTATCCACAACGAGACTCTCATAGGGCGCTGCTTTGACCGTAATGCTTGGAATTAAAAATGAAATTACTGCGGCTAATATTATCCATCTTTTTTTCATCTATTTAATCCCCGAATGTGCTACTGTATTCATAATTTTACTCTGGAAGAAGATGAAGATAATAATATTGGGTACAAACATGATCAAGGATGCAGCCGCTGCCATCCCCTGACCTGCTATGGTATTCCCCGTCGAGGCATTTAAGGTGTTCAGATAAAATGCCAAGGTCTTCAGTTCCTCCTTATTAATGTAAATCGAAGAAGTCTCCGTTCCATTCCAGACCGTTTGAAAGGACAAAATTGCCACGGTTGCCAGTGCTGGTTTGATGATTGGAAGAACGATTTTCCAATAGATCGTAAAATCGTTTGCTCCGTCGATATAAGCCGCCTCAATGAGCGCGTCCGGAATTTGGTCAATGAATTGCTTTACCAAAAAAAGTCCTACCGGCATAGCTAAAAGGGTAAAAATATGCGCCCAGATGGTGTCGATCAGCCCGAGCTTTTCAACGACCAGATACTTCGGAATCGCTACGGATGCCGTAACGAACATCAGTGCCACCTGGTTCACCTCAAACCAGAATTTCTTCCCTGCAAACTTCATCTTACTTAGGGCAAAGCCTGCCATTGAGCTGAACACAATGGACAGAAACAGTACCACGCCGGTTACCAGGATACTGTTAAAAACGTACCGGGATACTGGTATCTCTCCCGTTCCCGCTTCAAACAGCTTTCGAAAGTTACTCAGGGTCGGATTCTTTACCCAAAACTTCGGAGGGAAAAGGAATAATTCATCAATCGGTTTAAATGCGGTTATAAATATATAGACAATAGGAAGCAGCATAAATAGGACAATCGGAAACAGGATGATATAGTACTTTATCTGCTGCTTATGAAACCCTTTTGGGTTCATTTTCGTTCTGACATATGAAGCCATATCCTTACCTCCTAATCTTTCTCAAGGAATAATTTAAATGCAAGCTTTGAGATCCAGTAGACGAAAAGCAGAAGCACAACGGATAATGCCGCTGCGTATCCCATCTCATACCGGATAAATCCAAAGTCTTCGATATGAGTAACGATCAGCTGGCCGGCATAGCGCGGTGTCGGGTTTTCCCCGGATAACTGCACGCCGATGGTCGATACATTGAACGTATTCACCACGGACATGACCCCGCCGAACAGCATCTGCGGTTTCATGCTGGGTATGGTGATATAGAAAATCTCCTGCGTACGGTTACGTATTCCATCGATCGCCGCCGCCTCATATAGCTGCGGGTCCACATTCAAAATTCCCGCCAGCATCGCCAGGAATCCGATCCCCATGCTTCCCCAGATACCTACAATAATCATAATGTTCATAAGATAATCCGGAGAAGTCAAAAATTGTATCGGCTCCTGGATAAAGCCAAAGTTCATCAGTATACTGTTGACATAGCCAAAGGAATCGCCGCTGAATACGGTTTTCCATATAACCGTCATTACAACACCCGAGGTTAACGAAGGGGTATACATAATAATGGCTAATATGGTTCTTGGTATATGCGGCAGCTGCGCTAGTATCCATGCCAGAAGAAAGGACAGGGCGTATCCTCCCACACCGACAAACAATGCAAATTTGATGGTATTGGGTATTACATACTGCATAAATTCACGGTCTTTTGTGAAAAGGTTAATATAATTTGTAATTCCCACAAACTCCGGCCGCTGAATGGAGTTAAAGTAGGTGAAGGACAAACCGATCCCTGCAATTACAGGTATTACTATAAAGGTAATAAAAAACAGCAAATATCCTGAGAGGAAAAGGTAGGAAGTGATATTCTTTTTTGTTGATTTCTTGAGTTTACTCATCCCTTAACCACCTTTCTACATCTTCAATCGTTGGAACCTGATACGGTCTGACCATCACACCATTTTCCATGTATCCAAACTCTTCTAATTTACGGGAAATCTCGCGATTGGAGATCATAACCGCATCATCGACTGCGGTTCTTACATCGATATCGTCAAATACAATCCGGTTCCACGCATTGCTGACTTCTCGTTCGGCAAAATACCCGCCGGGTATCTTAGGTGCTTCCTTCACCCACTGCACCTGCTCCATAATCACGTTAAGGTCTGCCGCTTCCATCGGCATCTGACGCAGAGCGTTTAGGTTCCCGCTGTTCCACAGATACTCTTTTCCGTAGATATTTTGGAGCCTCTTCGTATATTGGGTCTGTATCTCCTCCGACAGCCACCATTGTATAAATTCCCAGGCTTTCTCCTTCTTCATCGATTTTTCAAAAATCGCAACCGCCTGGCTTCCGCCGGTACACCAGCGCTCGATCTCCCCATTCTCATTCTCTCTTCCCGGGAGCAGTGCAACCGCCCACCGGTTATTAATCTCCGGGGCTCCGTTTTTTAATTCGATATAGGTCGAGAAATTGCCGACGCCGATCGGTGTTTCTCCAAAACGGAAGTTATTATAGAAGCTCTTTATCTGAATCGGCAATCCATAGATCTTATACAGCTCGGTCATAAACTTCATTGCCTGTAAGCCTTCATCACGGTCAATGATGGTGCTGCTGCCATCCTCCTCGTAAATCTCAGCTCCAAACTGGGCGTAAAACGGAGCGGTCGATGGCCAGCTCTTAAATGCCGATTCCGAGGAAAGCGGATTATAGAAATTCATCCCGTTCCGCTGCAGTGCGGGCAGCATCAGTAGTACCTCATCCCATGTGTTTGGTACTTTAAAGCCAAACTCCTCAAAGATATCTTTTCGATAAAATAAGACATAGAAGTCCTGTGTCTGGGGCAGTCCATATAATTTATCATCGATGATCATCTGCAAGAGAGATCCTTTTGCTGTATTTACTATGACATCGTTTACCCCTTCAAATGTCCGCAGATCTGTTAAGGAACCACGTACCGCCAGATCATTGACATAGAAGGAGTCAATTCCTATGACACCGTCCGGCTGCTTATTTGCCGCATTCGCCAGAGTCAGTTTCCCCTGATCGGTCATTAAGGACAGATTCACCTGGATCCCGGTCTTTGGTGTAAAGTCCTCGTCCACCAGGCACTGCAGCACATCCATATACTGCCTTGTACTCTTTACCCAGATATCGACCGTATTCTCCGGATCGGAGTTTTTTTTCTGATCCTTTTCAAAGGATTTCACAAAGCGGTGTACCCCTTCATATATGGAATAGAACAAGTTCGAATGATCCATCGGAAGTCCGTCCGGTGTATCGGTAACAATAATCTGGTCCAAAGAAAATTGCTGAAGATTTAAGGTCAATAAAACCTTGGACAGCATCTCAAGAATCGAGCTGCTCCCCTGCGACAAAATGGATAGCTTCGCAGGAATACGGTCGGGATCCTTCCGCAGCTTCTCCAGCTGTGTTACAGAAAACCGGATATTTTGTATCTCTTCTGTCCGTTTTCCCTCGGTGATCGCAAGAAGTTTGGAATCGATCTCTTTTAACGTTTCCTCCCATTTTTCCAGATCCGATGTCAGGTTTGGCAGGAACTGGGTCAGATCCCATTCCCTCTTCTTGTCCTGGTTGTTTCCCGTCAGTTTTTTAATATTCATGGACAATTGATTGATCTCATCCACGATGGTTTCAATCTCCGCACATGCCTCATAATAATCGATCCCGTTTAGTACAAAGGAAATCTCATGTACTCCCTTGTCGAGATACACCGGTGTCTTCTGCAATTGATTCGTCAGCTTTTCCGCATATTCAAACCGCGCCCGGCAAAACTCCTTGAACGGAATCTGCCCGTCTACTTTAATATCCACAAAGACGGGGGAATTGGATTTCTCCGGCATAAAGCCGCGAACTCCTATGTAATACAGACCGGACTGTTCAATGTCTAGGTAGTAGGTTAATTGATCCCCGGAATTTTTAAAGGTCTTTCCATCAATGCTGTTTAGTAAGACCTTGTTCGTTTTATAAGGACTTAGTAAATAATTGTTCTTATTAATTATGCTGATATCAATGTTGTTTTTATAATAAAATTGTTCCGCTTCTAAAAGAAACTGCTCTCCAATTGAATTTTCGCTGTCATTTTGCTTCTCTCCCTTACCATTACCGGATATCATCTCCAGATAAGCCGCATACTCCACCGGCTCCTGATGCCGTACAAAGCAAATTCTTCCCAGATATAAGCTGCCGGAATCCAGCTTCAAACGAATCTCATTCTCTCCTTCTGCCAGGGGTACCGGAAGTGGAGCGGGATTATGGGAAGATAAGCCGTGCTTTAGGGTATCTGCCACAAAAACGTTCATAAGTTCCTGTTCCGGATAAATATGATTGCCTTTTCCATTGGTATTAAATTGATAGTTTTGATAACGGTATTTCGTCAACAGACGAATATTTTGATAGCTTTCCTCCATAACACCGTTCACCGTCAGAGATAAGGATACTTGTTGGAAATCATTGATTAAGGGCTGGTATTCCAGTATCAGGTCATAGGTACCAGCAGCTGCTGCATTTACCTTTAATACAATTTCTTCCTCATCCTTTGACGACCACAAAACCACCGGGTTCTCATAGCCATTCACGGTCAGAACGTTTCTACGGTCTGCCAATTTAAAATCTTCTGCGTTAAAATCATAAACCGTCTCCTTGGGAAGCTTTTGCTCATATCTCTCATAGAAAGCTTCATCAAAAGGCTGGCTTATCCTTTTATGTAACCCTTTACCATACCAAAAGGCACGAATGCTCCCGAAAATAACGCAAAGAGCAACGACGCAGATGATAACCATAGTAAGCCTTTTTCTTTTTCTCATGTTTTCCCTTTCCGCTGCCTGCAAACTTGATATGAGTGTCAAAAACCTTCTTAGCAAATCGTCTTCATTAATTTGCACAAAGCAAGGTCAAGCTTAAGTAATCGGAAACAGTGTAACTGTTTGAAATCATTGGCACTTAGACTAGCACTTAGGCCGCGTATTTTGTAGTCTTATGTACCATTACGTACTTCAATCCAAGTATTGCGTTTTTTGCAATGCTTTGGGAACAATGGGTTTCGAATGAATTTTGTTTCCTATTACTTATCTATGCATAAATTGTACAAATTGATGAAGTCAGTTTATAAATCAGCTTTTGACATTTAATCATACATAAGAATAACAAAGCCGTGACACATTGATCCATCACGGTTTTGTTATTCGTTTCAATTCCGATTACTTCGGCAGATTTGCCTTTGCGTCCTTGTAAATATTATTTGCTACCTTATCCATTTCTGATGCATAATCAGAAAGCTGCTTGTCGCCTTTGATGATTGCTATAATCAATTCCGACATTGTTAAAGATTTTTCTTCCCCGTTTACCGTACCTACAACACCGGTATCTGCATCAAAACGGGATTTTGTATAACTAGGAATAACCTTATAGCCTTCTACATAAACATTTTCCGGCTTTTCCTTCAAGGAAGCATATACCTGAAGGAACATCGGAAAATCTTCATAATCCTTTAAGAAATACTCATCGATTTCCGCATCAAATCCTGCATTCAGTGGAAGACCGCTGTAGCCTACGATACCATTGTCCTCCTTGATCTCCATTCTTGCCTTCATACCGTCAACACCGAAGGACATCCATTTTGCAAGCTCATAAGCCGCCTCGGTATTTTCTGTATTCGCTGCGACGAAGATAAAGTCTGGAATCAGGATAACTTTTTCATTCGGAAGAGGAATTAAGTCGGATTTAAAAGGTCTTTCTCCGTTCTGGAAACCGGCAATGGACCAGCTTGCCTCATATTGGTTTGCAATATAGCCTTCGCCCCATGCCCAGTTTACACCTTCCGGCAGCCAAGGCTCGGTATAGCTTGCGTTTCCTGTATAGCCTTTTTCAACTACTTCCTTATATGTATTGATCGCTTTTGCAAATTCTTCACTGGAAAAATTGTATTTTTCTCCATCAAAGGTACCAAATCCGATGGTGTCGCTGTTTACCAGTGCACCCCAATCCTCGATCGCCAGATTATCCGAACCGCGGTATTTATCCGTCGTAGTTGCTGCAATTTTCTCTAACAGATCATCGAGGGTATAGGAATAGGGAAGCGGATCCACATTCAGCTCTTCATAAATATTATAGTTCTGCATAATTCCATACAAATGCATCTGGAACGGAATGCCATAAACCTTACCGTTAATCTGACCGCCGTCACGCACTGCTGCAACAACGTTCTGATATTCCGTATTCTCCTCTGCATAAGTAGTAACATCCGCTGCCCATCCTGCGGATGCGGTGTCCGGAACATTGGTCCACATATAAACATCTGGCAGTGCTTTCTGGGATGCCAGGGTATTTAAATAGTTGCCGTAATCTCCGGCGGAACCGTCTTCATTTAAAGGTACTTCCACGATTTCAATCGTAACGTTCGGATAAACCTCCTGGAATTTGGCAAGCATTTTCCTTTCAAGGTTATCTTCCTCCGCGGTACCGAGATTCCACGCCAGATAAGATAAGGTTAGCGGTTCGTCAAATACGGTCTTTCCCTTTTCTGTACCGGCTTCTCCTGCCTCTGAATTCTCCGGAGCATCCGTATTTTCCGTTGCAGGATACTTTTGATTTGCGTCTGTTTTTGAATCTTTTGTTTTGGAACATCCTGAAAAAGCAAGTGCGGCAATTAATAGGACCGCCATTCGTGTAGATAATCTTTTTTTCATGTTTCCATCTCCTTCATTTTGTTATAAAGTAGAAAGCGCTTAAACTAATCTGTAACAGTGATTTCATGTTAGCATAAACTTCACTACAAATCAAGAGGGCAAACATTATTATTTTGTTATTATTAACAGTGTTTTTGCATATATCTAGGATATACCTATTTTTTTATCCTTTATTTAAGCGTTTTCGTTATATTATTTTTTCACTTGCATTTTGTTTGTTTTTGTGCTAAATTGCATTATATAAAATAGAACTTGAAGAGATTTTTCAGCATATCTTTTAAATTAGTGAAAACATTTGTTTTATTTATCAATTTTATAGAAAGCGCTTAACCAAAGTTCAGGAAAGGAAGGAGAAAATGCTAAAATACGCAGATAAGCAGTTCTATCTCGACGGCAGACCAATCCTTATTATGGCAGGAGAAATCCACTATTATCGCCTGGATCCCTCCGAATGGCAGCCAAGGATCGATGAATTAAAATCGGCTGGTTTCAATACCGTTGCCACCTATATTCCATGGGTATGCCACGAGCATATCGAAGGCAATATTGATTTAACCGGAAGATATCACGAAAGGCATAATATCAAGGCATTTATCGAACTATGCGAGGCAAATGGCCTATATCTGTTTTTAAGACCGGGCCCGTTTATTATGGCAGAAATGAAAAATGATGGTATCCCACATTGGATATATAAAAAATATCCTGAGATCATTCCCAGCGGCTTCGACGGCCAGGAGGCTACCACTCCGACCTTGGATTACCTGGCGCCCA
>SVEA01000162.1 GCA_015057615.1 Lachnospiraceae bacterium
AATTATATTTTACTATATAACCAAAGAGCATTAAAAAAACCTCCGCAAGAATCGGATGATATTGTACAAGCCGGTATCAGGCCAATCCCAATTGAAATGTGGAATTGGGGTAAAGAGAACCGTGGAGGGACACTTCGTCAAATGGATGATGAAGCAATACGAATAGCATTGCTTCCAAAAATAGATTATGTAACCGTAACTGCACAAGGAATATCGTATAATAAAAATTTCTATATATGTGACACAATAGTTGAAAAAAAGTGGATGCAGAAAGCCAGACATGGCGATACTCTTAAGTGTACAATCAAAATAGATCCAAGAGATACGGAACATATTTTATTATGTCTTAATGACGGAAGTTTTGAATGGTGTGAAAGAACTGATGCAAGTAAAGGGAAATTTGTTAATTGGTTTTACGAGGATTTAGTAACACTTGAGCTAATACAAACACGGATGCAAGCGGGTATGAAGACGGAGATGCTTCAAAATGAAATTGATTTTCGTAAAAATGTTGAAGAAATAATTCAAGATGCGATAGATAATCAAAAAGTTACGTTTATAGAAACAAAAATTGTTAAGAATGAAATAAAGAATATTGGTATATCCCGAACAGTTGAAAAACAACTTAAAAGAGAAGAAGAGAGTTTTACACCTAAGGTTCAAAAGAACGATATCAATGAAGTGTGGATTGAGAATGATGAATCATATTCTGAAGCTTTTTTAAATTTGATTGATCAGGAGGGTGCAGATGAGTAAATATCCTAAAAATTCACTTACTGTAGATGCAATATATAGTGAACAACAGAAGATAATCGCCTATAACGGTAATCCATTAATAGAAGCTCTGCCTACATTTGAAGATAGTAAAGATATTTATGATCTACTAAATAACCCAATTCCTTTTCAGATGGTTGAAAGGAAAGAAAATGCATTAATCCGGAGGAGGTGCCTGACACAATTACCACAATTCTTTAGACCTCTAGGCATTCATATGGATATGGCTGAATTTATTATTAATACTATTTACCATGGATATGAGAATCGTAATCCGCTAAATAGGGAATATGTAAGGAAATTAAATGCATTAGCAAAATGCGCGAAAGAACATGAAATTGATTTTGGTAAGTTTATCGGAACTAATGCTGAAGCAGGCGGAGGCTGTATAATTGGTTTGACTAGTATGGGGAAATCCTCATGTGCAAATAGAGTTTGTTCGGGCATTCCCCAAAAGATTATTCATGGAGAATATAGAGGTGAAGACATTCCACGTATGCAGATCACTTGGATGAAGATTGATTGCCCTTTTGATGGAACTGTCAAGGGATTGTGTGAAAATTTCCTGATGAAGTTTGATGAGATAACAGGAGATAATACATTTAATAAAAATGGTTATAGCCCAAGATTTACTACTGATTCGATGATGATTAAAATGGCTGCTATAGCCTGCAGGCATAGCTTAGGAGTATTAATCATTGATGAGTTTCAAAACATAAACCAAGCTAAAAGTGGTGGTAAAGAGAAAATGATGAATTATATCCTAAATTTAGTCAATACCATTGGAGTACCAGTAATATTAATTGGAATTGGAGAAGCAATTGATAAAATTTCCGACAACTTAATGTATGCCAAGCGAACGATGGGATTCGCGGGTATGGGGGAAATATCCAACCTTCAATTCAATTCGCCAGATTGGGATAGACTTATGAAAGAATTATGGAAGTATCAATGGACAAAAACTGAGACACCTTTAACACCAGAACTAAGTTCAGCAGTCTATATGGCGTCTGCCGGCATAATCCACTACGCAGTAAAAATATACGGTCTAGCCCAGAGAAAAACAATAACTGATGATCCAAGTCAAAATGAAATATTAACGGTTGAATCAATTGAAATTGCATATTTTTCAAAAGAGTTTAAAGTTGAGAGAGAACTGCTTCAGAAAAAGATAAAGAGTGGAGAAATACAAATCATAAAGAGAGGGCAAAGCAAAAGTAATATAAAAAGCAACAAAAAAAATAAGGAAATGAAAATAGAGAACTTAGCGGAAGATAATTTACAAGGTATTATTCCACGAACGAATTCTGATTTTCAATCAAAAATAGCTGAGAATCTTGAAAATAATATGGAAGGGGGATTACATAATCAGGCGTAGACCGTGGAGGTTTTGAATAGTGTTAACCTTTTTCCCCAAGCCATATCCAGATGAATTATTATATAGTATAATCGCCAGATATCACGTTTGGAGTGGAAATGAGGAAATGTCAGATACTATGGAGCAGCTCTTTGGTTACCGCCGAGAAAGAGCAACATTATTGATACCAAAGCATTTAAAACGTTTAGCTGAAAAAACCAAGGAATTTGGTTTGGACTATGAAGCATTTTTATATGAACATACTATATTCCCTTTTATAACTTGCTTTCTAAATAAGGCTTCATTTGATAATGCATTAAATTCTATAAATAATGAGAACCCCTTATGTATATACAAACATGATATAAACCCTAAATTTCTGAGATATTGCCCGTTATGCATCCGGGTTGACAGAGAGGTATACGGTGAGGCTTATTGGCATCGGAAGCATCAGTCATATGGGATAGCGATGTGCAGCAAGCATAAATGCCACCTTAGGGAAAGTAATATTGAAATATTAGATAATAGAAACAATAGATATATTGCTCTAGAATTGATGAATGATCTTAATGTTACTTTAGAGCAGGAAGATATATTTGGAAGTAGTATTGAATTACAAATAGCTTATGATATAAATTATATATATGAAAATTATGAATATATAAGAAAGATGTTGTGTGAGAAACATTCTTTAATTAGGGATACTACAATTGCCCTATTATATAGACGGAATTTGGCTACTCAAAAGGGTCTGGTTAAAATTGATAGATTAAAACAAGAGTTTCAAAATAAATATTTTTTACATGAAATGAAACAGCTGACCGTTGATTTGAAAGATGATAAAAAATCAGATTGGCTTATTACATTATGCAGAGGGGGACAAAGTACTGTTGTACCTATCCGATTAATCCTATTTGCAGATTTTCTGGCTGGTAGCCTGGAAGCATATATCAAGTTGATTGATGAACAAGAACAGTTTATTGAAAGAGGGAAAGAACAGTTCAGCACACCGAATGGATATGAGGAAAAATTGGTTCAATATCGTAAGCGGTGGATCGATGTATGGGACAAGAATCCTAAAGGCTGCAGGTTTGACTTGGTTAGAGCTGATCGGCCGGCATATACATGGCTAAGAAGGCATGACAATGAATGGATGATAAGTAATTCGCCAAAAACAATGAAACCGCCAGGAACGATCACTTGTAAGGATTGGATGGAAGTGGATAATGAACTAGAAAGTATGGTTAATGACGCGGTTTCTAATATTAAAAATATTGCAGGAAAACCGGAGCGGTTGACAAAAGCAAATATCAGCCGTTATATGGGGCAAAAAAATATGATAGATAGTAATTATAAACTGCTACCGAAAACCATGAAAAAAATTGAGGGATATATCGAAAGTACCTATAATTATCGGCTTAGAAAAATTGATTGGGCTATATGCGAGCTTGAAAATGAAGGAAAACCTTATACTCCATGGATGATATTAAGAAAAGCAGGTATTCGAGATGAGGATTGGTATAAGTTCTGGAGTTATTTACATCCTGATGTTCGATAACAAACTATTGAGCACTAAAAGAATTGAATAATGTGCTTAGATGAAATAGATGTGTATATTTTAATATAAACAGAAGATGTGTTAATAATCGGGCGTAGTCCCAGGAGGATATTAAATAGTGCTGACATTCTTTCCAAAACCTTATCCGGATGAATTATTATATAGCATAATCGCAAGATACCATATTTGGAGTGGAAATGATTCTTATTCTGATACAATGGAGCAACTTTTTGATTATCGTCTTGAACGTTTTACTATTTTGATACCAAAGCATTTACCACGTTTGGCTGAAAAAACAAGTGAATTTGGATTAGATTATGAAACATTGTTATATCAACATACAATGTTCCCACTAGCAACTTGCTTTTTCAGTAAGAGTTCATTTGATAATATATTAGAGAATACAAAAAATATTGATCAAAATGAAAAATCCTATAGTTTATGCAATCAAAATTTAATCCCTAAATATCTCAGATATTGTCCATTTTGTATTAGAGATGACAGAGACAATTTTGGTGAAGCGTATTGGCATCGAAAACACCAATCTTATGGAGTAGAAATGTGTGATAAGCATAAATGTCGACTGGTAATAAGTGGTATCGAAGCAAAAGAGAGAAGGGGTAATCGATATATTGCACTTGAAACGTTGGGTGATCAAACTGATACATTTGATCTAGAAGATAAATCTGAATATAAAGTTGAAATGCAAATAGCATATGATATTGATTATATTTATAAAAATTATAAGTTTATTAGAAATCTGATGTGGAAGAAAAATAATCTAATCAAAGAAGCTACAATAGCCCTATTATTTGAACGAGATTTGGCAACTAAAAAAGGTTTTGTAAGAAAAAGTAAATTAAGACAGGAATTCCAAAGTAGATATAATTCTCTTGAATTAAAACAATTAATGGAACTTTTGGACCAAAATCCAAGATTGAATTGGCTAACAAATTTATGTAACGGTCAAAATACAGTCGTTCCTATACGGTTTATTCTTTTTGCCGATTTCCTTGCAGGTAGTATGGAACATTTTGTAAGTATTATTAATGAGCAAGAACCGTTTATTGACAGGAAGAAAGAGACTTATCGAACACCTATTGAATATGAGAAGAAATTGGTATTATATCGTAGGAGATGGCTTGATGCCTGGAATAGAAACCCCAATAGTTGTAGACATGATTTGATAAAATCAGACAAAGCAGCATATACATGGCTATATAGATATGACAATGAATGGCTGTTAAATAATTCGCCCCAATTAAAGAAGCCTAATGGAAGAATTGCAACTATAGATTGGACTCAAATTGATCAAGAGTTTGAAAGTATGGTAGATGATGCAGTTTATCATATTATGAATTTGGCGGGAAAACCTGTGAGGGTTAATAGAAGTAGTATTAGCCACTATTTGCAGAAGTCTGATTATATCGCTGCAAATTATAAAAAGCTACCAAATACTATACATAAGATCGAGCAATATACTGAAAGTCTAGATAATTATCTACTTAGAAAAATTGAGTGGGTAAGAAGCGAGCTTGAAAAAGAAGGAAAACCCGCTACACCTTACATAATATTGAACAAAGCAGGTATATCCTATAAAGATTTTAAAGAATTCAGACATTTAATCACTTAATAAGGTATTTTTTTACACATGTATTTACATAAGAATACGTGAAATATATTATGAGTAGAGGTAGCAAGCAAAATTGCTATCTCTTTTATTATATATCTTTTTTTGCAAACACTTTATTCTGTTGAATGAATGTTAATATATGTAACAATGATGTTGTTTTGTCATGATATGTGGTAATATATAGATATAGTATGTGTCATACGTGGAAAACTGGATTACAGACTATACCAATGATAAGTTGGAATGGCACTAAATAAAGAGTAGCACTTCTTGTAACTACAAGAAAAATCATAGATATCAATAGAAAACGATCATAGTATCAATTTTCATTAAATTATCATGACTTTAAAAATTATTGATAAGATTTACATAAGTCTGTATTTGCTTTATTCAAATATACACGGAGGAGATCAATATGGGATTATCAGATGCACATAAGGGGTATGAATATCAAGACTTACTAACTTCATATTTTATTATTAATGATCTTCTCAAAGGAAATTCTTCAGAGTTTAAGATAGACATCAAGGAATATGATAATGATAAATTCGATGATCTTACCGTGATTAATGATAATGAGGTAGTCAAACGACAGATCAAGTATAGTGATGATAAAAAGATAGAAAAAAGTGATTTCTCATCTACAGATTATGACCTTGCTCTTGATGTACTATTCAATTCATGGCAAAAATTAGATTGCGAAAAAAATGTATCAATAAAAATACTCCTTGCATGGGATTATGATGATGATATTGATTTTTTAGAAGAGGTAGGATCAAGTAACGATTTTACATCTTCAAGCGTGAAACAATTCATGATTAATATAGATAAAATATGGTTTGTGGGCGAAGAAAGGCCCATAAGTTCTTGGAGACGATTAAGAAATAATATTGCAAATATATCTAGAGAGGATTTTAATGAATTTCTCCAAGAATTGAAAGTAGAGCTATGCCTACCAAAAGCAAGTTTAGATATAGTAAATAAAGGGGAAATGGAAAGAATTACTGTCGAGTGTCTAAAGGATTTTGGTGTAGGTACTTACCCGAATCATGAAATTACTCCAGAAGGTGTTCTTCTGAAGTTGATGAATATAGTAAAGAATGCAAGAGCAAACCAGAGAACACTAAAAACGGATCAAGTTGTTAGTGCATTGGGTTTAGTTGTAGGTTATGGAAACATAGAGCAACTATTTCCTATTGACTCAAGCAATAATATCTATGACGAAAATACATTTAAAGAGTTCTACTCAAAGATCTGCAAGAACAACAAGACTTTATTAATTGGTGAACCTGGATCTGGAAAGTCGTGGTTTGTTACTAATTTTACTGAGTACCTTAAATCACAAAATATTTTATTTGCTAGACATTATTGCTATACAAGTTTGGATGATATATTTTATACAGGTAGAATCAATTCCAATATATTCTTGGCAAATCTGATTAAAGATATTATGCTCGTCTGTCCAGATTTAAAGGACATAAAGACATCGAAGTTCGGCGTTGACGAAAACGAACTTCAATCACTAATTGATCATATTGATAAAGAGATTGTTTTAATTATTGACGGACTTGATCACATCGAGAGGATCAAGTCATCTCATGAATCAACCGTCGGGGTAAATAAAACTGATATCATAGAGATAATCAAGAGAATTAATGTGCCTGCAAACGTTAAGATTGTGGTGGTATCACAACCGGTATCAGAAGTATTAGAATTATGTAAGCAAAATTATACACTTACTGAAATAGAAAACTGGGATATAAATACAATAGTTAGATACCTTGAAATTAGAGGTATTGGTATGTATGAAAAATCAGGTGAAGTATCTTTAAGTAATTATTTGTATAATAAAAGCAATGGTAATCCTCTGTACGTTACCTATTTGGTTAACGAACTTTTAAAATCCAGTATTCTAGACTTATGGGAGGATACTCTTGCTACAATTCCGGACTATAATGATGATTTAAAGGGTTACTACAACTATTTATTAGAACAGATTGATGAAGATCATAAAGTAGTATATGTATTAGCTGGAGCATCTTTCTATTTGAATATTGAAGAATTGAAGGTTATAACTGGTTTAGGTAATTATGTCGAAAAGAGGATAAAGATACTGCGCAGTATACTTAAGGAAAGTACGGTAAACGGTGGGTTTATTATTTACCATGAAAGCTTCCGGCGATATATACTAGAATTGCTTAACGGGAATGGACTCTCAATTTATGACAATATTTATAAAGACCTCATCGTGTGGCTTGAGAGTACAGGTGTATATAGCAATATTAAGGCGTTCAACAATTTATTCCGGCTGTTATACGAATCAGGTCAATATGATAGGCTATTAGAATTTGCTAATGTGGAGTTTGTTAGCGAAAGTTTCTATAGAGGTTATGGATTTGATGTAATAAAGAAAAATTCTGATTATATTGTGAAAGCAGCGACAAAGGAAAAGTCGTTTTCAAAATTAGTGGTGCTTTCAGAGTTATCCAATATAGTAATGAATGCAGAATTCGACTATGAGATATATGAGGAAAAGTACTCAACGTGCATTGGGCAAATACATGGATTTCAATGGTTAAGTGAAATGCTTATCTACGAAGGAAAGACGAGTATGCCTTTGAAGGAAGGACTGAGAGTTTGCTACTCCTGCTCACGTAACTTTGTTACTCCACCGTGGAAAAAATATATAAATGGAATGTTAGAGCAGAATAAATCCCATAAAAACCTCAATGAGGATGAACGAAAAAAACAACTGAGATATTTGACCGCTGCAGCGATAGATATGGATAAGAACCAAGATGGTGTTGTTCGTTATGCAACCGATAGTGAATATATAGAATACATGAAAATTGTACTGGATGAGTACTCCCATCGAGGCAGGTTAGATGAACTTATCTCGCTTCTTGCTGATATGAAATTAATGGAACAATGGCGTGGGTTGATAGAGGGGACTGACCAAGGGAGCTTAAATGAAGAATATGTAAAAGATATTCTCAATACAGTGAAAACCGCTGATAGTATTTATGGTGATGCAGAGTGTAAAGTTAAATACTTGGTTAAAAATGCTACGAAGATTTACGAAGCATATTCTGGTGATGTAGATGAACTGATTGAAGAAATCACTGATTTAAGTTGGTTTCATAATTGGATTATCTTTGTTTTTCAAGCTAGTGTGCTTGAGAAAGAAAGCGAAATCAAGGGAGATGAATTAGTAAAACTTTATTCGAATCTTAATCGGGTAACAGCGGTAGCAAATCATGGTATACGCACTATGGACTTATATGGTCTGGGACAAGAAATATATGATACTATCCAGAAACCATTAAGAAGTGTCAATTTATGCAAGACTGAATGGGAGAAAATCCTTAGTATAATTGTTGAATCTTCAAGTGATACAATGGTAACATTTCAAAATGCAATGATGGGTCCATTAACGACTGATAGGTTATTTGAACTGGTTACAGAGATATCGAACGATGAAAACTATGACTTTGTGCTAAAGCATTTTGGTGAGGTGACTGAAGAGCAGAAGACAAGAAGAATACATATGGATTTAGCAGATTATTATATGCAGAAATCAATTTTCCTGTATAAGAATAGAAATGAACAGCAGGGAAACCATGAATTTCGCAATGCCATACGAATGATAATGTCATATGGCCAACGTAGAGATAGAACACTTAGCAGGTTAATGGATACAGTTGAAGATATTTATGGCATAGATTCAGAAAAAGCCAGAAAGTGTATAAAGCAGTTAGGTGCAATGTCCGTTGCGGTAGTAAGACAAACTGATGGAAAAGAAACAAGTGATTATCAGAACGAGTGGTCACAATTGTTGTGTAAATATGAGCCAGAACTAGCATTGAAGAAATTCATTGTAGATTCGGAAATTTATAAACGTTCTTGGATATGTGAGAATACACTTGAGATTATACTTACTGATTGGCTAACACCAAAGTACTTAAGAATCGGGAATGCACTGTTTAAGTCTATGCCCAATGAAAGTAGCAGTGATTTTATACAGGCTTACCTCAATAATATTGCCTTGTTAGACAAGGAAGAAGAGGTGCTTTTGGTAAGAACTTCCGTTATTGATCTGATAAGCAAATTTAAATTTAACGATGATGCATATGAAGTCGAAGAACAGTTTATAGAAACTGTAACACTTTTATGCGAAAAATATGATATTGATTGTAATTTGGTTGAATCGGAAGGGTATCCAGTGACATCTTCGACTGATGAAGATAATTACGCCCAAATCACAGAAACGTTTAGTGATAAAGGTATAGACGAGAATAACATATATGAAATCTTAGCTTTTATGAAATCATACGGATATTCTGAGGAGGTAAACAGTGCTGTTAAGACATATCTGGTAAATAAGAAAGAAATGTCGCAAGAGGTTATGTTTACAATTAATCAACTTGTTGATTTTGCTTTTGAAAGCCCTGTATCTAGAAAGTATTCGAATATTCAAGAGAGAGTAATATGTTTAGGGGAAATGGATGAAATTTTAGATGGTATAAGGGCATATCTCAATATACGAATCTATCTTACTCAAAAGGACGGTTGGTACTATAAATATAATAGTTATGAGTTTTTCACGAAGGCTTATGATCTAGATGAAAGGTTGACTGTTGATTTATACTTTGAGTATTTTGGAAGTATGTATAAGCCTTTTGAAGGCGTTAATGGGCTTACTGAAAACATAATAAAAATGCTATCAGACCTTGATGATTGGCGAGAAGAAGTTTTAGCGTTATGGGACTTAGTTTATGACGTTATAGATTTACGATTGAGTTGCAGAGTGGAGATTGAATGGGAGAAAATTGAAAGTCAATTTGAAGGATACTGCATTGAAGAATTGTTGTATCAAGTGCTATTAGTGAGATTGCGTTACGGAACAGCAGATATACATAAGTCAGTTTTTGCTTCTCTTGAAACACTACTTATGCAAGATGCAGAGAGAGCTATGTTCATAAGACCATTTAAGCGGGTTCTGGCAAATCATTCTAAGTACATTAATTTGAGTATTGTTATGTTGATTCAATTAGTTGAAGATATGTTCTCATATAAAGAAAAAGTGGAATATCAATTGGTGAATCTTGATGATTACATTTGTATTAATGTATATGGCGATGATGGATTCTTATTAAACTTCTTGTTGAGTGGCGATATGGAAGAAAGAGCAAAACCAAAGGTTCAGACTACTGATCAAGTATTTAATAATTTTATTCTGCAAGAGTTTAAAAACATAGATCGAAGATATAAGTTGCTTGAAGGTAGGGGCGTATCGGTTGATGATTATATTCTGGGTTTCTTCAGTGAAATTCATAATGAAAGCAATATGAGAATTTTATCTGACACATATATGGACAATGTATCTAGTTTATTAATGGATAATATACAGATCCATAGCGATTACCTAAAGGCCATTGGGAATGCTGTTATAAACTATTTATGTTGCGGAAAAAATGTTGGGAATGTTTTTGCAAGATTGAGAAGTCTTGAAGAGAAAGAATATTTTTACCACAGTATAAGAGAAGATGTATTAATGCTAAATGCAATTAGTAATTCAGCAATAACAAGGCCTAATAGAATTCCACACCCGACGAATGTAAAGGATAGTGTGTCTAGTGTAGATAAAGAAGACTGGATTAGGTTAGCGTATATTGAACGAGAATATGTGTATGCGAAAGATTTATGGAGATCTAGCTATATTGGTGATAACTGCAAAATCTACCAGACATGTTCTGCGGTGGGTTTCGGTAAAAGTAAAAGGTTGCCTTTATATAATGATTCCTATAGAGGTTCTGTTCTTAATCATATATATCCGAAATATCAGTGTAATCCAAAGGGCCTTAAGGGGGAAAAGGCTGTTGTTTTTACGGATGCGAGTATAGGATATAACCCGTTTATGACATATTATCGATATGATTATTTAGCACTTACTTTTGAAGTTCTAAGCTTATTGGAAATAACAATGACAAGTACTGATAAAGGGTTAATTGGAATGGATTCACAGGGGAAATGCGTTCTTAAGTATCAAAATTGGTGTACGTATAAAAATTTGACTGGTGAACAAGAAAGAACTCCGCTATTAAGAGGAAGTCAACTCCTTTTATCAAAAGTGATTTTTGATAAGCTAGTAAAAGAGGTTGGAGACGAACCATATTGTTATACCAGTAGTGAATTGATCTTTGGTGAGTAAGTTTTCGTATAATGAATGTAGACTTTTTTGAACTACTGATTATAGCAATACGAAGTTGAGTCAGTTCGCATTATTTTACAGATAAACCTGTTCGGATTAGCGAACTGTAGAAGTAGGAAATCTGTTTCGCAATATTTTCTATACGGTAGGGATTTCTATGACGATTGGGAGACTCAAGAAGACTTTTACAGATAAAAGACTTGAGTGGTTGGATTTAGAAATGTGGAGTGATGTAAACACTTTCATAGAAAAATCCAGTGATTTTTAGAGAAATTGTATAAATGACAACAGTTTGAACTATGAGATCTGTTTTAGAAATATAAACTATGATAGCGGAAAGGAAATTTTGATGGGTAGAGAAGCTTCTTTAAATGTATTAACACAATATATAAAAGACAAAGGCGGTGTGGAATGCCCGTTTGGCCATATTGACATTTCTGTATCTGATATTCTA
Organism: Lachnospiraceae bacterium; assembly: GCA_015057615.1. Taxonomy (GTDB): domain Bacteria; phylum Bacillota; class Clostridia; order Lachnospirales; family Lachnospiraceae; genus Mobilitalea. The sequence goes on from SVEA01000162.1 coordinate 11,988, forward strand.
GGACAAGGTGGGAATGGCATAGTTTATAGTGGAGAGCTTAATTGTGTAGAAATAGCAATTAAATTTCTTATTAATTACACTTCAAAGCAGTTAGCGCGTTTTAAGGCTGAATTCATTAATATTAATTTGAAAAAAGAGAAATTAGTTAATATAGTAAACTGTATTCAATATGGAAGTCTAATAATTGAAGATATAGAATTTCCATATATCATCATGAAGAAATATACGGAGTCTTTAAAACACTATAGAAAAAATGTAAAAGAAATAACACGGGAAGATTTTTTGAGATTATATAATTGTTTAGCCAAATCATTAAAAACTTTAGAAGAGTGCGGTATAATTCATAGAGATTTAAAACCTGAGAATATTCTTATAGATGAAGTAGGGAACTTTGTTATTTCGGACTTTGGTATCGCACATTTTGAACCCGAAGATTTTCCTATAAAGGATTTGACAGAAAAAGGTGAAAGGATTGGTAATTATCAATTTGCAGCACCTGAACAGAGAAATGGGAAAGAAGTATCATCTGCTACAGATCTCTATTCTTTTGCCCAGGTTTTATATTGGTATATTTTTGGGGAAACGAATCATGGGATTGGGGGTAGAGTATTGCATGAGGTATTTGGGGATACAGATTTCATATATTTAAATGATGTTATATATAAATGTTTAAACAATAACCCTGCAAATAGACTACAATCAATTCATGAGATAACGGATAGAATTAAAAATTTAAAGGCTGCAGATAGAGAAATAAACCCATTTGATGATATGTACATATTTAGCGATATTGTTAGAAGTACCATACCGGAGTTTTATGGAACTATTGGGTACACCGAAAATAAAGATTATATTAGATGTTTGGTAAAGAAAATCAACTCAGCTCAGTCAAAAAGAAAATTTGAATATAGTACGGGAACGTCTAGTAATACAATTGAAATGTTTAAAGAAATAGAAAATGGAGATTACTTACTAAACTGGAGACAGATAACAATATGTGGTATTTGGGGAAGTTTTTCGAGTAATATTTATGATGATGTATTGATTTTTAAATTGGAGAATCCAAAGCCCTATATAATAAATGGTGAGGAACACTATGGCATAGCGGTTATTAACAGCGAAGAAATCGTACCTGTTGGATATATAGAGTCAGGATATATTCGATATAAAGATGAAGTTTATGATACTAGCGATTTGAATATCGAAGAGAGATATATTTATGATTATGATAAAGATAAGTACCTTATAATGGGAGCTTTTCATCAATGTAGTATACTAATGGAAAATGATAAATATATAAAAGAATTACAAAGATATGATCAATTAGATAAAGAGAAAATAAAATCTTTAAAATCTAAAATTAGAGAGAAAAAAGCTAATGATGTATATATGTATTTATAAATATAATTCATACATGTAAAAAACTTACTATTTTTAATGATCTATGACATTTGAGCCCTTAATATTTTATGTCGGAATAGAGGTCATTAAAATATTTCATTATTTATTGTATTATTTCTGAATGAAGACATAAATAAGTAACAAGGAATTTAAAACATTATTACAGTATTTATTGTATTTGATTTCATTATATATTGAATGACAACAACTATATAGAAATCCTGAGTTTTATAAAATAAATTTAAAATCTTAATTTGGGTAAAAAGTTTTTTGCCTGAATTAGGATTTTTTATGTAAAAGGTCAATGAGTGGGGTAAATAGATAAAGAAAAACTATTTATTGCAAAGAGGATCATTTTTTTATGGGACGAAAAAGTGAATTTTATTAGAAGAGAAGTTAATTGACCGTAAAGCTTTAGGCAATGGATTCTTAATTATCAATCCTTAGGTACAAATGGATTAACCACTACATGTAAAAAGCTTCTTATTCTAGAGCACTAAAAGAAATGATTGTAAAAGAATACCTTACTGGCATCGGCCCTCAATCAAGTATATGTAAAAAAATATGGTATTAGGCAACTAAACAGTTATACAACTGGATTTTGAAGTATAATGGTTATTAGAAGCAAATTAATTAGCCTCTCTTTATTCGGCAGAAAAAGAGAGGTAGAATTATCTAAAATAGAGTATTTTATTGTTGGGAGATGAAGATATGGAATGGATAGAACGATTGAATTGTGCGGTTAATTATATCGAAGAGAATATAAAAGAAACTATTAATTTGGAAGAAGTATCAAAGATTGCATGTTGTTCAACATATCATTTTCAAAGGATGTTTGCCTATATAGCGGATATAACATTATCAGAGTACATACGTCGTAGGAGAATGTCATTAGCAGCTGTAGATTTACAAGATGGTTGTGAGAAAGTGATAGACATTTCACTAAAGTATGGATATAATTCACCAACGGCATTTAATCGGGCTTTTAAAAGTGTACATGGAATAGCACCATCCCAGGCAAGAGAAGAAGGTACAATATTAAAAGCATTTCCTCCTATCAGCTTCAAAATAACAATAAAAGGAGATAGTGAGATGAATTACAGAATTGAAAAGAAAGAAGCATTTAGAATTGTAGGTGTTTCAGAACCATTAGAAACAGAGATTGAGAAAAACTTTGAAATAGTACCTCAGATGTGGGGGACAGCTGCAATGAATGGAACAATATCAAGGCTCGCTGCCATGATGGAAGGAATGCCAATGGGACTATTAGGGATAAGTTCCTGCAATGAATTAGATAATTGGAGATATTATATTGCAGTTGCAAGCAATCAGCCAATAGAAAGTGATTTAGAAGAGTACATTGTTCCTAGCTCTACATGGGCAATATTTTCAGGAGAAGGTAGTAATCAGTCTATACAAGACCTAGAAAAAAGAATTGTAACGGAATGGTTTCCGACTTCAGGTTATGAATATGGAAATGCACCAGATATTGAAGTGTATCTAAATTCTGACCCAGAAAATGCTAAATACGAGGTTTGGATTCCAGTTATAAAAAAGGAGGATTAGATATAGTGCATTTAGTATATTGTGATGATAAAGAAAAGGTGTTAGAAAAATACTAGACCGTTCAAAAACTATGATTATCAGAACAGCAGAAGGTAGAAAGCTTCCTCACAGCAGAGTACTTGATGGTGAGAAACCTTATTTTATGGAAAAGGTACTGCAAAAGTTTCCGCAACTGCAACTGTTAAATCAGTTCAATGTATGTGTTTGGTTGAGTTTGAGAATGTGAGTCAAATGAAGCCTCTTGACTTCGAACATCAGGGCAATATGGATGATTGGCTTATCCTTGTGAAAATTGAAGATGTGGTTGTTGGTACAAGTATACCATATAACTATGAAAAGTCGAGATTATAGGTGGTGTTATTATGGCAATATGGAACCCATGGCGTGGCTGTCATAAAAATAGTGAAGGATGTAGATACTGCTATATTCATAAAGGTGATGCCAAAAAGGGAATAGATACAAGTACTATTATTAAGACTGATAATTTTAGTGCACCTATTGAAAAGAATAAAAAGGGTGAATATAAGATGAAATCAGGTCAAACCGTATATTTATGCTTTTCTACAGACTTTCTAATTGAAGAAGCTGATGAATGGAGAGAAGAATGTTGGAAAATGATAAGAGAACGTTCAGACTTAAAATTTGTCTTTTTAACGAAAAGAATTGAAAGGTTTATGCATTGTATACCTGATGATTGGAATAACGGATATGATAATGTGATTGTTGGTTGTACTGTCGAAAATCAAGATAGAGCAGATTTTAGACTCTCCATATTTGGAGATTTACCAATAAAGCATAGGAATGTAATCTGTCAGCCACTTATTGAAGAAATAAATATAGAAGAGTATTTGAAAGATGTTGAATTGGTTGTAGTAGGTGGAGAGTCTGATAAAAATGCAAGGCCACTAAATTATAATTGGGTATTGAATATTAGAGAGCAGTGCATTAATAAGGGAATTCATTTTGAATTTAGACAATGTGGAACTTATTTTATTAAGGATGGTAAAGAATATAGACTTAATGTTAGAGATTTGTGTAGTCAAGCAAGAAAAGCAAATATTGATCGCTGAGCTTGCATTTGTTATAAGATATAAAGTAATTAGAAATTCCAACAATTACATATGGGTTTCATACAAGAATACTAGAACAGAGTCTTCCAGCAAGAAATAACTATGCCCTGATATCATTCTTATTGTCACTTCAAGGCGTGTTGAGACGGTAGTATTGATGTCAAGAGTGTAAGCATTGATTTTATAGGGTTTGTAGGATTGTATCTAATTTGTCTAAGAAAAAAATTCACATAGTGATGAAATCAACCATGTAAATGAGAATATGGAGGTATGAGTAATGAATAGTACCATAAAAATTGATAAAGAAAAATGCATTGGTTGTGGGCTATGTTGTAAAGACTGTCCTCACCATGTGCTTGCACTGCAAAACGGGAAAGCCACAATGCTGGTTGAAAAATGCCTTGAATGTGGCCACTGCGTTGCTATATGTCCAAAAGACGCTTTTATTATGAGCGGATATGATATGAATGAAATCAAAACATATGATAAAAACATCTTTGGTATTGATGAAGATATTCTTCTCAACACAATACAGTTCAGACGGTCGGTAAGGCACTATAAGGATAGACAGGTAGAAAAAGAAGTAATCAAGAAAATCATAGAAGCAGGACGCTTTACCCCTACTGGAAGTAATAAGCAAAGGATAAGATATATTGTTGCACAAAAAAGCATTCCTATGTTTGAAAATGAGGCACTGAAAACATTCAGGAAGTTGAAACTCAAGTTAGAAATTGTGAGCAAATTCGTTAAGCTTCCTTATGATGTAAGTGGATATAAATTAGAACCAGACTTCTTTTTTCATGGAGCGCCAACAGTCCTCTTTATTATTTCGGATGATGATGTGGATGCATCACTTGCATCGATGAGTATGGAATTGATGGCTGAGGCTATGGGGCTTGGCACGCTGTATGTGGGATATTTTGCAGTGGCAGCAAAGAGAAACAAAAGGATCAGAAAAAAGCTTGGTCTTGCCAAAAAAGAAAAGGTGGTAACCTGTCTTGCAATGGGATATCCTGATGTTAAATATATGCGGACGGTTCCCAGAAAAAAAGCTAAGATTGAATGGAGATAAAAGCAAATAAGCGAAGAAAAAAAGCTAAGCGAGTATGAAAGTTCTGGTTAAGGTTACCGAAAACATGCAAGACACCCTACATCTATTTCCGTAGAGTGTCTTGTTCATTTTTAGGCTTATTCATTTATATCCACCGTCACGCCAGACTTGAATTCAATGTGCCTCGACACACCGGTCTGATATACTTAAAAAACCGTTCCGGATTAAAATAAAAGTAAATTATTCTACCGGGGGAAGTATCAAAGCAGTAACCGGTGCCAGCAAAATCAAAAGTTGCCATTGCTTTTTCAATCTTTTCCTCCACACTACGATTTTCCTGCTCATAATCGAATGGTCCATGTTCAAAAACAATATACTCGGCTTCGGGAACATCAATCATAAGCATTTGCGGTGGTACTTCTCCTTTATAATCAAAAGGAAGTCGTACACCATGACACTCTGTACGTGGAATGCCCCAATCGCAGAGTCTGCCGTCCGGATCATTAATGTACGCCATAATCTGACCGCTGCCGGCATTAGACTCACTCCCACCATCGTCGTCTAATTTGCCCTTGATACTATCGAGTAAGCCGCAAATTGTTTCGTAGTCCTGTCCCGGAATAAGACTTTGCTTTTGCCAAAAATCCCAATATCCATTACTCTCATAGTTTTTAATGTGCAAAAATTTGTGTGCGGGAATGGTTACAAAATAAATTTTGACATCATCTGTGG
>SVEA01000163.1 GCA_015057615.1 Lachnospiraceae bacterium
GAACGGCGATGTATGGCAGTGGGATATGTGGCAGCCGGGTATGGCGCTTGTAGACTTCACGAATCCAAAGGCGAGAGAGTGGTTTGCCTCAAAACTGGAAGCGCTTCTGGATATGGGTGTTGACTGCTTTAAGACCGATTTTGGCGAGAGAATTCCGACGGATGTCGTATATTATGACGGATCCGATCCGATGAAGATGCATAATTATTATACGTATCTCTATAACAAAACCGTATTTGATCTTTTGGAGAAAAAACGCGGGAAAGGGGAAGCCGTACTATTTGCAAGAAGTGCTACGGTCGGCGGACAGAAATTCCCAGTTCACTGGGGCGGTGACTGCTGGTCCGATTATGAGTCTATGGCGGAAAGCTTACGCGGCGGCTTGTCCCTTACTATGTCCGGATTTGGTTACTGGAGCCATGATATCGGCGGCTTTGAGAACACCTCAACACCGGATGTTTATAAACGCTGGTGTGCCTTTGGATTGCTTTCCACGCATTCCAGACTGCACGGAAGCTCCTCCTATCGTGTGCCTTGGGCTTATGATGAGGAAGCCGTTGATGTAGTACGCTTCTTCACCAGATTAAAGGCATCCCTCATGCCGTATTTGTTCCGGAATGCAATCGAAACCTCGAAAATCGGTGTTCCTTCGATGCGAAGCATGGTGATGGAATTTACAGAGGATCCGGTCTGTGCATATCTTGACAGGCAGTATATGCTAGGGGACTCCCTTCTGGTTGCTCCGATCTTTAATGAGGAAGGGATTGCGGAATACTATCTGCCGGCGGGAAGATGGACGGATTATCTTACCGGAGAGGTTAAGATCGGCAGCCGGTATATCAAAGAAAAGCATGATTATCTGAGCATTCCTCTGCTGGTAAAGGAAGGCAGCCTGATCGCCGTTGGCGCGAAGGAGGATGATCCGGTATATGATTATGCGGATGGTGTGACCTTTAAGGCATATGAGCTGATCGAGAAACAGCCGGCTTCGACGGTTGTCTACGATATGAATGCCGATCTTGCGGTAAAGGCAGAAGTAATTAAGAAGGACAGGCAAATTCACATTAACGTAGAAACTTCCAAGCCCTATATCGTTGTACTGGTTAATGTAACGGATCTTGCATCTGTTGAAAACGGCAGCTTTGAAGTAAAGGGGAAGGATACCGTTATTACTCCGAACGGCAGCGGTGAGGTTGTCTGCACCTTAAAATAAAACTCACGGACAACCATTTTCGTTAGCAGGTTACGCTGTGATCGAAGGGAAAATATTTCGGAAATAGATTGGAAAGGTTTAATGAAGATGAAGAAGGATATAGAAACTCGAATAGAAGAATTGCTTCGGCAGCTGACCTTAGAGGAAAAAATAGCCATGATTCATGGAGACGGACTCTTCCAGTCAGGAGCGGTAGAGCGTTTAGGTATACCGCCGCTGAAAATGTCCGATGGACCGATGGGGGTTCGTAACGAGTTCCGCAGAAGCGAATGGATCAATTCTGGTACCACCGATGATTATGTTACCTATCTTCCCAGCAATAGTGCCCTTGCGGCTACCTGGAACCGGGAACTGGCATATGAGACGGGCAGGGTATTGGGCAAGGAAGCAAGAGGCCGCGGAAAGGATATTATTCTTGCTCCGGGAATCAATATCAAGAGAAGTCCTCTCTGCGGAAGAAATTTTGAATATATGAGTGAGGATCCCAAATTAGTAGAAGAAATGGCGGTACCCTTAATCAAGGGTATCCAGGAAAATGATGTAGCTGCCTGCGTAAAGCATTTTGCGGTTAATAATCAGGAGACAGAGCGTCTGTGGGTCGATACCTATGTTGACGAACGGCCGTTACGAGAAATCTATCTACCGGGCTTTAAGGCTGCGGTGGAACAGGCAGAAACACATACTCTAATGGGAGCCTATAATCGATTCCGCGGGGAGCATTGCTGCCATAGTAAGCTCCTTTTAAGCGAAATTCTTCGGAAGGAGTGGGGCTTTGATGGTGCGGTAATTTCCGATTGGGGCGGTGTACATGACACGAAGGAAGCGGCGGAATCGGGATTGGATCTTGAGATGTCGGTAACACCGAATTTTGATGAGTACTATCTAGCAAACCCTCTGTTAAAAGCAATCCAGGACGGAGAGCATGGGGATGGAAAGGAAAAGATCGAGGAAAGCGATATTGACGAAAAGGTAAGAAATATCCTTCGTACCATGCTCCGTCTACATATGCTGGGAGAGGACAGGGAAAATCGCAAGACCGGTACCTATAATACAACGGAGCATCGTGAAGCAGTGTTAAATGCCGCAAGGGAATCCCTCATCCTATTAAAAAATGAGGACAAACGTCTTCCAATTTCGCCAAAGGGTCTGAAAAAATTAGCGGTCATCGGGCAGAATGCAGAAATGATTCATTCCAATGGCGGCGGCAGTGCGGAGATTAAAGCACTCTATGAGATATCTCCGCTCATGGGCTTAAAGACAAAGCTTGGCGGCAATGTGGAAGTGAACTATGCGAAAGGCTACTATATCCCGACCAGGCAGGAGCAGAAGGAGTTGAACTGGCAGCAGCATAGCTTAGAGAGAAAGAAAGAGCTTACGAAGGAAGAGCTGGCGGAAGCGTTACGAAAGCAAAAGCTTGCGGAAGAAGAAAGCAGAAGACAGGGACAAATCTTATTAGAGGAAGCGGTTGCTCTTGCAAAAGAGGTGGATGAAGTGATTCTCATTGGTGGTCTTAACCATGATTATGACGTGGAAGGAAGGGACCGTAAGGATATGCTTCTTCCATATAACCAGGATGCTCTTATAGAAGAAGTTCTGAAGGTAAACCCGAATGCGGTTGTGGTTATAGTTGCCGGATCCCCGATACAGATGGCTTGGCAAGATCGGGCAAAAGCGATCGTATGGAGCTGGTATGCAGGCATGGAGGGCGGAAATGCCTTAGCCGAGGTACTGCTTGGGGATGTGAATCCTTCCGGTAAGCTTCCAGAGACGATTCCGCAGAAGTTGGAGGATTCCCCTGCTCATAAATTCGGGGAATTCGGAACAAAGGAAACGGTGACTTACAAGGAAGGTCTTTATGTCGGATACCGGTATTTTGACACCTATGGAGTGGAACCGGCTTTCTGCTTCGGCCATGGATTATCTTATACCGAGTTTGCATATAAGAACTTAGAAGTAAGCGTCAGGGAGGACAATTTCTCAGCAAAGGAAGCCGATCCGGATGCATTGGTAACGGTGAAAGTAACGGTTGAAAATACCGGTGCGGTGGATGGTGCGGAAGCGGTTCAGATTTATGTGGCAGATAAGGAAGTTTCTCTGGAACGTCCGGTGCATGAGTTAAAAGGATTTCAGAAGGTATTCTTAAAGGCAGGAGAAGAGAAGGAAGTTACGATAACACTTCATAAGAACGCATTTGGCTTCTATAATCCCGAACGGAAATGTTTTCAGGCAGAGTCTGGTGAATTTGAAATTCAGGCAGCCAGCTCTTCAAGAGATATCAGACTGCGTAAAACAATCCAATTAAAACGGGAATACCGCTATCAATAAAAAGAGAATTTAAGTGTCAAAAGCTGATTTATAATATTATCTTAACTTCATTAATTTGTACAATTTATACATGGATAGGTAAATAGAAAAACATATTCATTTGCAACACGCTGTTGCACAAAGCATCGCAAAAAATGCAATACTTGGGTTGTAGTACATAATGGTACATAAGATTACAAAATACGTGATCTTAGTACCAACAACTTCAAACAGTTGCGAATTAAAATATTGTTTCCTATTACTTTTCTTAAGTTCTTCTTCGATTTGTGCAATTTGACGAAGATGATTTGTTAGGAGAGTTTTTGATTCTTAAATCAAGAATAAGAGGAATAATAGACAACAGCTTTTCTATTTGTAATCAACACAGGAGGGGTCGTGATTTTGTTTCACACAGACCCTCCTGTATCTTTTGTATTTATCATGTAGCAATATCTTTAATATCATTTTTCTTTCGAATCTGCATAGAAGGTTTTAACGCGAAACGCCTAATTATGGTCGCCGGAATCCTTTCCGAACAAAGTACAGCCGCCGCAATTAGCGGTATCCTTTGCCACCTCAAAACGGAAGGTGATGGTGCTGAAATAATCGATCGCAAGATCTTCAATGGTGGTCCCAGAAATCCTGCTGCCGCCATCAATGAAGGTACCCTCGGAATTAACAATTAAGGTTTTCAGTAAACCATATTGGTTTAAGCGTCCCGGCCACCACTGGGGGTTTAAGTAGCCCTTTCTGGCACCGAAGTCGCCCGGGCTTACCCAGAAGCCAAGCAATTTGCCATTGATGGAAAAGTAGATATCGGAGGGATAATCCTCATTATATTCCGGACATTCGGAACAGATTTCAAAGGAAATCTGCATTTCACTCAAAGTTTGCCCTGCTTTTAAATGGTTCGGAATATTATATTCGATATAACCGCTGCCAAACCAGAGGATACCGGCTTCAAAGCGCTCCGGAAACGTAAAGTAACGGTTCTCTTCCATTTCCCCGACAATTTTTTCACTGTTGCAATTCCGCAGGCCGGGTTAACATTGGAAGCCGTGAAATAGCCGATACGGATATCGTCGTGATAGAATATTCTAGTTTTCCGGTTCGGAGCTAGATCAATCAATAGACGGTCATGCTTCGGACATACAATTTTTATCGTTCCTCTTTTTCCGGCAGTCGTCGTGTGAATCTTAATGCATATCTTAAGGGAACATTTAAACCCACAAGCAATGTAAAATGCCGTAATATATAAATGTATAAATATAACAAAATAACCTTGACATTTACAAAATGTGTGTTATTATGGTAATAATTACATGTTACATATTATATCTCTAAATACAAAAGGAGGAAAATTGTATGACTAAGAAAAAAATAGTAAGTATATTAGCTGTTACAGTAGTATTATTATCTTCGAGTATAATTGTATACGCTGAAACAGCACAGCCAGCAGTATCAGGGCATGATCTTGTTGATTCCGGAGGACATATGGATTACAGTGCTTCTACACAATATAGTGGCTATTTATTTAGTGGTACTAATCTATGGAATGATTATTTAGGCACTACAGTAATTAGAGAAGATAGCTTTGGTACAATTAACGATTGCGACATAATGGATGTAACAAATAGTGATGTGATGTGGGCAGGTCAGACAGGTATTCCTAAAACAAATTTAGTACCAGGCTATATTTATTTTAATACATATTATATGGATCAATATTCTACTACCAAAGCAATATTTGTTGTAAAGCATGAGTTTGGTCATACTTTAGGTTGCGATGAAAATTCCTGTAGTGATTTTAATATTATGTATCCATATGTGAAATCGAACATTAATTTATCGATTCATGATAAAGCTTCTGTTGATCTTGCAAAAAAATCATGGTAAAAGGAGATTAAGAGATGAGAAAGAATAATATTCCTAAAAAAGTTTTAACATATTGTGCCTTACTATCAATAGCAATAAGTTCATATGGATGTAGTAAGAAAAGTGATGATACAACAGATTTGGATATAACATATGTTTCTCCCTCTTATGTTGTTGATATGAACAATCCAAAAGAAGTTGTGGGATTATGTACCAATGTATTTGTTGGATATACAGAAGAAATGACGGGCACTTCCTATCGTTTGGAAATGCCATATACATGCTATAATGTTAAGGTGATTGATAATATAAAGGGAGATCTACCGCTTGATTCTACTATTAAACTGAATAAGGAAGGTGGAATTTCAAAAGATTCATCCTATTATATATTTTTAGAAAACGATTATCTTCCTGATGTAGGCAAATATTATGTATTTAATACAAGAGAACGAATCGAAGATAATTCATATACCGCATCCGGCGTTAATTGTGTTGTTTTAATTGATGATATTGATATGCAAAGTGATATCAGTGATATTAAACCAGATAATTCAAATCTTCAAAATGGTGGCTCCATAGATCAGGAAAATGACAATAAACTGATGAACTCTGGTATTTATCAATTGTACCTGGATGCATATAAAAATCAAATAGCTTTTGATCCGAATAAATAACATTGTTATAAAAAAGCTCTAATATAAAGCAATAAGGCGGGATTTTTATGAATCCCGCCTTATTACTTTATATAATCTTTTTTGAAAAAGCCTAAAACCCTCCTGATTTATCTTGACGTACCGCCTCTAGCATTGTATTTTTTAGTTAAGGTTACTCATTCAGATACTTATGTGAATATTTTTATTGAGACAACTCCAAAACCTCACATATGCTCATGTTGTGGTAATTCAACAAAGCAAATTCATGACTATCGCATCATGCAAAAGATAAAAGACCTTCCTTTTCAGTTAAAGAATACATATCTTGTCCTCAAGAAAAGACGTTATGTTTGTTCATGCGGAAAAAAATTTAGTGAAAAATATGTATTTTTAGCACGTTATCAGCAGCGTACCACAAGGTTAGCTCATAAAATAGCAGATATGCTTCGCTCCACTGAAAGTCTTAAGTCTGTTGCTTTAAAAGCTAATGTTTCTACTTCAACGGTTACTCGGATACTGGATACTATCAATTATTCATGTCCTAGGTTAAAGGATTCCATTTCTATTGATGAATTTAAAGGTAATGCTGACACCGGAAAATATCAATGCATACTTGTTAATCCAAAACAACACTCAATCCTTGATATCCCTCCTAATAGATCTCAATCACATCTTTCGGAATACTTTAGAAGCATGGAACGTTCTCAAAGAATACCGGGTTAAGCACTTTGTCTGTGATATGTGGAAACCTTATGTTGACCTTGCACATGTTTATTTCCCAAATGCAGAAGTAATTATTGATAAATACCATTTCATTAGGCAAGTAACATGGGCCATTGAAAATGTAAGGAAACGTCTTCAGAAAACCATGCCTGCTCCACTTCGCAAATACTATAAGCGAAGTCATAAATTAATATTAAGTAGGTATGCAAAATTAAAGGATGATAATAAAAAAGCATGTGACCTGATGTTACTATATAATGATGATCTTCGCCTTGCCCATCTCCTTAACGAGGAATTCTATTATATCTGTAAGAATACAAAGTACTCAGAACAAAGAAAAGACTTCTTTAATTGGATAAAAGCAGCCGAATCATCGGGTATTGCTGAATTTGAGAAATGTGCATTTACATATCGAAATTGGTCAAAAGAGATTCTGAATGCGTTTAAATATGGGCTCACAAACTTGACCAACAGAAGGATTTAATAACAAAATAAAAGTAATTAAACAAAACTCATTTGGAAGCAAAAATTTCAAAAGGTTTCGAACCAGAATATTACATTGTACTAGATAAATTTTAAAGAGACTGACGCGGAGGTTTATTTCGTGTGCCCCAAAA
>SVEA01000164.1 GCA_015057615.1 Lachnospiraceae bacterium
ATAGGAACCTTCCATTCTTCCCATAATATAAGGATAATAGGCAACCCTTTCCTGCTCTGTCTCCATAAGTCTTACCGTCGGATCCCGGGAAATAATCGTATTCACTGTGGATAATTCCTTTGGTAAGGCTGCCATGGTAAATCCCTCTGGCATAGCCAGATAAAGCTCGGTAAGTGCCTGCTCAGTTACTCTCGTTGTGACCGAAAGCAGCGACTCTCCGCTTTTTTCTTGATTCATGATATAATCCTCCGGCGCAGCGGTATAGGATATCCTGCCTTCGAGGCTTTCCTTTTTAACCCGGGACAGCTCAACCACATTATCTTTTACGTGAAGATTCGAAACATAGAAACCTTTTTCCTCATACCGTTTCAGAACTTTTTTATCAACCGAAGCAATCTCTACGATGCTTAGCGGTGCCACAACCCGCCCATCCGGATGAATCATAATGTCTTTTTCTTTTACAAAACCGTAAATAATATTCGAATCTATCTTATCCATCAAAAGAATATTATATCCAGACATTGCTCGGATTGTCTGAATTTCCCCGGATTCCATATCCATCATATATATATTCTCGGCAAGTCTTGGATCCGGATTATCCTGCCATGCAACATATTTCAGATCCTGCAGTACCACAATCTGCTCCTTGCCGACGTCCAGAGCAAGCTCCGATAATTTACGCGTGATTAAGTCATAAGAATAAATCTTATGATACATATGAAAATAAAATGCATCTCTTGAATTTACATAGAAAAACTCTCCGATATTCTCTTTTAGCGTCTGATAGGGTTCGTCCACCGGAACATATACCAATTCCTCGATCCGATTCTCCGCCCGGATATACCGGTATAACAAAAGAGCCACTTTTCCCTCATACTGTCCACGGTTCATATAGCCGTAAACGATAAAATTCATATTTCCTTCCGCATCCATATTTAAAATACGAATATCATGTTGATCATAGCGGTCTCTGAGATAATCGGATTCCTTCTGTACAAAAGAAAACACTTTTATAATTTCGTTATCCTCAAGGTTATAGAACCAAAGCTCCTTGTTTCTTACGAAAGCGATCTTCTTTTGATCCGCACTTGCAACATAGGGCAGATCCGAATCCGCAGAAATGCCAAGCTTTAACTCATTTTTTGCCACGCTGGCATGAGCAACATCAAAGAAAGCTTCCATATGGCGTTCATAATTGAGCAGAAACATTCGGTCTGTACCGTAGCGAACACGATAATATTCGGCAATCTGAAATTGCTGCATGCTGCCATCGATTTCCGCTTCCAAATAGTAATCCAAGCGAACGAGAGCAACGTCCGAATAGATCTCGATGACGGTCGGTACCACCTCCGTTAGAATAACCGGCTTAAGGTCTCCCCAGGTGATTAAATCAAAATTCGAATGGATATTAACATAGGATAAGGAGGTAGCATCCATTTTCGAATCAAATTCAAGATATTTCTTGATTTGCTGTGCCTCCTTTTTATCCTTGATCGCATTATGAAAATTCATAATAAACTCCAGCTGCTCCTTTAAATGAGCATTCGGATATATTTTAACCCTTGTATAGTAATACATTTTCTGACTCTTGCTGGTGATCAAGGTGATTTTAACCGCATATTCCTTCTCTTTATCAAGCTCCGTTCGAAATTTAATCTTTGCGGTCTTTTCTTCCCCATCTTCTTCAAAAACACTTACCGAATTGGATTCGATCAGCTCATTGTCCGCAAATTCTCTGATTTCATAATTCAGCTTCTTGATCGTATCCTCTCTCTCGTGGATGACTACTTCAAACGCCTGATCCATGTCCAAAGGAGTAACCGCTTCCCTTAGTTTATTCGCATTCAGATTACTGCTATAGCCATGAAGTAGATTTATCTCTTCTTCCCCCGATTTTAATGTAACCAAAGGAAACGTCGCATCCTCCATATCGACGGTATTATCAATTTCAAATACGACTTCCTTAATATCTTTGCTGAAATAGAAAAGAGATGTAGCAAAGACCCCTATTAAAATAATAATTCGATAAAAATGCTTTAACACATTAGTTCCCTTCTTCTACAAATTCTTCCTCAAACAACCGCTCCAGGCAAGGAGATACATGAAGGAAATCTACCAGCTCGGTGTAGTTCCTTTTTTGCTCCGCATTTGCCTGAGAATTCTTTCTTTTCACTGCCCGGATCAAAATATTTTTCGGCGTATGTTCCATATCAATAAATTCCAATAATTGAACCCGATAACCCTTTTGCTCCAATAGCTCTGCCCGAAGGGCATCGGTGAAGAGTGCAGATATTCTTTCCTTTACTATACCATACTTTAGTACTGGTTTTAAAATGTCATTGCGAATTTGTCGATTCATCTCATGCTGGCAGCAAGGTACCGACAGGATTACCTTTGCATTCCACGTTACCGCTTTATACAGGGCATAATCTGTTGCCGTATCGCAGGCATGCAGAGTCACCACCATATCCACCTGGCTGCTGCCATGATAGGAGGCAATATCTCCCTGTAAAAAACAAAGCTTCTCATAGCCGTACTGCCGGCTGAGTTCATTACAGCGTTCGATCACATCCTTCTTTAAATCAAGCCCGATGATGTTGATATGATACCCCTTTTGCTCCTTTAGATAATAATACATGGCAAACGTAAGGTAGGATTTGCCACATCCAAAGTCTAAGATCGTTAATTCCTTCTCTTTATCCAAATATTCCAAAATATCTTCGATATATTCTAAGAAACGATTGATCTGCCTAAATTTATCAAATTTTGCCTTAATAACCATGCCATCCGTTGTCATAATACCAAGGTCCACCAGAAAAGGCAGGGGATTTCCTTCTTCAAGAATATAATTCTTTTTCTTATTGTGCTGCAGCTCTGTCAAATTGTCATTCAAAGCATTCTCCCTGCTTTCTTCGAGTCTCTTATATTTCACCGTAGCCTTCCCCTTCTTACTAATCAGCAGAATCGCTTGCTTCCCTCTTGCAGTTAATTCTGCCTGCCGGAAAAGTCCCTGAAACCATTCAGGAAGTCTCAAAATTACTTCTTCCTTCCCATAATTGCTATGGAATACCTTGGTATCTATATATTCCGAAACCTGAAAAGCCAAATCCCCCTTCAGCAGGATTGGCCTTATTTTAATCTTTGCTATTTTTTCTTTTTGTGTTGAATTGCTGATTATGATCGTTTGTAAATCTTCATTCAGCATACCCACAAACACTTTTTGTATTTTTGCATCCATTTTAATTTTCCATTCTAAATACGATATTTGTTATTTTCCGCAGAATTAAGTAGATTCTGTCCATTCTTTATTTTACTGTCTTTTCCTCATTTGCACAACCTAATAATTCTTAATTTTTCATTATATTAAAGCATTTGTAATTTCACAATCAATTTGAAGGTGCATATATATATTATAAAAAGCATAGGAGTACTTATATGTCCAAATTAAATATTCACCGCTCTGATAACAGCGTGAATAATACACCTGTTAATGATAAAAGCAGCCGCAGCCATTTGACACAGAGTACCGATAGTAATTATGATTCTTACCGGGTCCCTAATTATATGGCAAACCGTGACAACGTCACACCCAGGATGCCCGGAACCACCTCTCCCGGCGGTATAACTACCCCGAGAACTCCCGGTGCCACTACTCCTGAAACACCAAGAACTACGACTCCAAGCATGCCAAGAACTACGACCCCGGAGATGCCTAGAACCACTACTCCAAGTACACCTAGAACTACGACTCCGGAGATGCCTAGAACCACCACTCCAAGTACACCTAGAACCACCACTCCAAGTACACCTAGAACCACCACTCCGGAGATGCCCAGAACTACCACTCCAGAGATGCCTAGAACTACCACTCCAGAGATGCCTAGAACTACCACTCCGGAGATGCCTAGAACTACCACTCCGGAGATGCCTAGAACTACCACTCCGGGCGGCGGTATGACTTTCCCCGGTATGCCAGGCACCACGGCTCCCAGTATGCCCAGAACCACTACTCCCAGTATGCCCAGGACTACTACTCCGGAGATGCCTAGGACTACCACTCCGGGCGGCGGCATGACTTTCCCCGGTATGCCAGGCACCACGGCTCCCAGTATGCCTAGAACCACTACTCCCAGTATGCCCAGGACTACGACTCCGGAGATGCCTAGGACTACCACTCCGGGCGGCGGCATGACTTTCCCCGGTATGCCAGGCACCACTACTCCCAGTATGCCCAGGACCACTACTCCGGAGATGCCTAGGACTACTACTCCGGGCGGTGGCATGACCTTCCCCGGTATGCCAGGTACCACGGCTCCCGGCGGCGGTATGACCTATCCCGGTATACCGAACACGATATCTCCGGAAACGATGCAGCAATGGTATTATCAAAATCAAAATCTTCCTTACATGTTTTATCCGGAATATCAGGAAATGCCGAATACTACACCTTACTCTGCTCCAATGGGTATTCCTTTGCTCCCGATTTATGGCTATGACAGCAGTGCGGAACTCGATAAAGATATCGAGCAGATGAAGAGACTTTATCCGAGCACGGTAAGAGCGATCGAACCTTATGTTACCGATGAATGTGACCGGCTAGAATACGATGGAAGTGTAATGTTTGATGAATATCCTGATAAAGTTACCGTTGATCGTATTGTCGACCGTATTTATGACAATACAAGACACCTTCAGGAGGAAGCAGATGTTGAAGCCGAATCTATTTATCCGAGACGCCGCCGCGACAATTTCCGTGATATCATTACCGTTATCCTGTTAAATGAATTTTTGAACCGAAGGAGACGTTATCGTAGCAGAAGACGTTGGTTCTAATATTGAATTAAGGCTGTTCAAAATCCAGTGGATATTCGAACAGCCTTTTTTTACCTAATTTCTATGCAGCTTATCACTCTTATCTACCAGCTTTCATTCAAAATGGGTGTGGCAAGAGTAACGATTGTTTTATCCTTTTGCTCATCATAAGTTATTGCAACCTGGATATTCACTTTACTGCCAAGCGACATAATATATTCATTAATCAATCCGGTATAGGCATAGACGGTATAGAGATCGCCCTCCTCATAATCCAAAGCAATTTCTCCATGCAGTTCACGGATCAGAAGCTCAGCGATCCGCTCCTTCTCCTCCTTCGTACGTGCCCCCGCATAGCATCCATCAAACCGCATTGTGATCTGCTTGCGGTCTACTCCTAGCTGCTCTAGCATATTAAGGAGTACATTCTTATATCCCTCTATGCTTTGGATACTTTGTAATATACTCATTCTCACAATAATATAATGTTTCATACGAACGGCTTCTTCATATTCCTGTTCCATGCTGATTACTTTAATTTCTGTTTCTGCATACTTTGCCTGCTTCGTATAGGCATATTCACTGCGAGAGCCTTCCTTTTGGATATGAATCTCTTTATCCAATGTCAGCCCGATGGAATCTGCAATCTGACGTATCATGTCCTTTTTATCTGCTTCACTTAGAAATTCGCCGCTATATTCGGCAACAATCTCTAAACTGCTTTTCATTTCCTCCATGTCCGTGTTGACAAAGGCCTCTGTAATTTGGAAATCCTCCCGAAACACTCGGTTAACTACCATTTGAGTTATCACTGCCAGCCAAAGCACCATTGCTATATATAAAGTAAATTGGGTATGTTTCGAGGAAAAAATTCGTTTTATTCTTTTTATAAAAGGATTTATTTTACTATTCTCCAAGGAATCAACCTCCATTTTCGAATCGCTTATTATTTCACCTAATAGTTTGACCGAAAATATAAGGTTTATTCAAAACAGCCTAACGCTTTCGGTTCGCCGTTTTTTTCAAGACGATTTATACTATACGTAATTTCCAATCTATGGTATACTTTTTAAAAGCAATTTAAGCATCCCGATGCCCTGGATCAAAGGGGTTCCCCATAAGGAGGTTATCATGTCTTCACCGATTCTATATCGTAGACGCTTTATACCCAATGAAATCACTGCATTAAAAGACGATCTTATTTTAGTACAGGAAGACGACTTAATTATTACAAAATGGTTAACATTACGTCCTCGAATTGACATCGCACGCGGGATATCGGCTTATTATATCGATAAAGGCTTTAAAGTCAGTAAAATATATGATAAAAACGATCAGCTCGTCTACTGGTATTGTGATATTATTCAGACCAAATTTGATTCCAATAAAAATACCGTCCTGTTCGAAGATTTATTAATTGACCTTATCTTCTACAGAGACGGTTCTATACAAATCGCAGATTTAGATGAACTCTCCCTTGCCCTTGAGCAAAGGATAATCAGCCAGGAAGAGGGCATCTATGCCCTGCGTGCCCTGGATTCCTTATTGAAAATAATATACCGGGGTGAATTTCATACCCTGCAGGAACGGGTAAATGAAGCCGAACAGAATTATTCTTCTTCCAGCATCTGAATTCTATGGATATGCCTCTCAGCGCCGGAGAATTCTGTATTTAAAAAGGTATCCACAATTTTTATAGCAAGACCGGGACCAATTACTCTTGCTCCCATAGCCAGTATATTGGCATCGTTATGAAGTCTGGTTGCCTCTGCGCTAAAGCAGTCATGACACAGCGCTGCACGGATACCTTTCATTTTATTTGCCGCAATGGAGATACCGATCCCCGTGCCGCAGATTAAAATTCCCTTATCACATTCCTTATTTTGAATCGCTTTTCCAACCTTATGAGCAAATTCAGGATAGTCACTGGCGGAGCATTCTCCGCATCCGTAATCCTTATATTCCAAACCTTTTTCCTCGAGATATGCAATTACCTCTTTTTTTAGCTCATATCCGGTATGGTCATTTCCTATTGCTATCATTGTAATGTCCTCCATTTTAATTATCCGAATTTAATTTATAGAATGCCTTTTTTACCAATCGGGCAAGTTCTGCAAAACAGTCCTCATAGTCCTTTAATGTACCACCATAGGGATCTACAACATCTCCTATTTCTCCGGCAAATTCTTTAATCATATGTACATTTTCTGCCTCCGGAAAATCTTCCTGTACTTTCTTTTTCTGACTTGCTGTCATTGTTAAAATCAATGTGTTTTCATCGATATCTGAGGACTTAAGGCCCTTTGCCAAATGATTCTTCAGCTCTAACTCATGCATATTCAGCACGGTTTCAGCCTTTGGGTTAATTGGTTCATTAAATAATACCACTAAGCCCCTTGATATCACTTTCATATCGCTTATCAGGTCCAGGTTCTTATAGATTGCCTCTGCCATCGGGCTTCTGCAGGTATTACCTGTACATGCAAAAATAAGCTTCTGATATTTCCCCATTATTATTCCTCCTAACAACTTCCCGGCATACCATTACACCTTAACTACCTGATAGCCTGCCGCTTTTAACATACGGTTCATAATCGCTTGTCCAAAACGGTTATCCGCAAAACTTTCTGTATAAATGTATTCGGTATGAAGTTCATCAAACTCCCTTAGAATAGCATATAATCCTGCCGCAATCGAAGCCTCATCATTTCTTGAGCCAATGGTTTTGATCCTGCCATAATGGTAAAGATCTTTTGTCTCCTCGGTGGAGATGATACCTACACTATACCCGTTATCCGACTTTTCCTTCGCTATTTTATTAATTGCGTCGATCACTTCATGGATTTCACCGGAATATATCGTAAGACTCCCTTCCGGTGCATAATGGCGATATTTCATTCCCGGTGCCTTCGGTCGAATGTCCTTATTCGGTTTCTTACTAAGAACTGCCGGATCATATTCAATGGATCCGATTACATTTTCTAGCATTTCTTTGGTGATGCAGCCGGGACGAAGAATCATAGGCTTGCCTTCCGATAAATCAACGATGGTGGATTCTAGACCCAAAGTCGCTTTCCCACCATCTAAAATCATATCAATCCTACCGTTTAAATCCGTCATCACATGTTTTGCTGTCGTAGGGCTCGGCTTTCCGGAGATATTTGCACTGGGAGCAGCAATATATACGCCGGAATGATCGATTAATTCTCTGGCAATGCGGTTGGCGGGCAGCCGAATCGCTACTGTTTTTAAACCACCGGTAGTTTCAAAAGGTACACATTCTTTTTTCTTTAATATAATCGTCAGGGGACCCGGCCAGAAGGCATCTGCCAGTTGGTGCGCCTCTGCCGGAATCTCTTCTGCCAGCACCGCAATGTCTTCCTTATGAGCAATGTGTACAATAAGCGGATTATCCGAGGGTCTGCCCTTCGCCGCATAGATTTTTTTCGAAGCCTCTTTATCCAGTGCATTGGCGCCCAGGCCATATACCGTCTCCGTCGGAAACGCAACCATTCCGCCTTTTTTTAAAATTTCTGCTGCTTCGTCCAATTCTTCTATTAAAAAATCTTCCGTATCTAGTTTAACTATTTTTGTTATCATTCGATGTGGCTCCTTCGTTCGCAGTCAGACGCACTGACTGCTTCAATAAAACTAAAACGCAGATTAGTGGTTCGAAAGCTTCGCTTTCTCACCCACGTTGCACTTTTCTATCCTCATGTGAGTGCTTATTCAAGCAAGCTTGATAATCACTCCCGCTCGGCTAGACTCGTTCGCCGGATTGCGTAGATTAGTGGTTCGAAAGCTTCGCTTTCTCACTCACGTTGCACTTTTCTATCCTCATGTGAGTGCTTATTCAAGCAAGCTTGATAATCACTCCCGCTCGGCTAGACTAATCTGCTTATCGTGAACATTATAGCACTATGTTGTGGTAAAATCTATAGTTTGTTAAGGCTGCATGTAGAAAGGGTATGAGTATTCTTTAAATTTTATTCTGCTTTTTTATTTTCCCGCTCGTTTAGATATTGCATGATTCCTAAGTGAATTCCCCAAGCCAGCTTCTCCTGGTAATCTTCGTCTAATAATAGGGCAGCTTCTTCCTTATTCGACATGTAACCGCATTCTACTATGACGAGAGGGCACTCCGTTTTTTTGAGCATATAGTAATTGCTGTTCGATTTTGCTTTTCTATGGTTTCCATCGTCTAAGGTTTCCTTTAACTGCCGCTGTATGGTCTCCGCTAGCCGTTTTCCATCCTGGGATTGTACATGATAGAAAACTTGAGCGCCTTTTACATACTCCTCGGTAAAGCTGTTTTGATGGATGCTTACGGCAAGATCCGCATGATTGGAATGGATGATTTCAATCCGCTTATTTAAATCCGCGCTTTTCTTATTGGAATCTGTCTCTGAATATAACCCCATATCGTCTTCTCTTGTCATAATTACATTAATATCGTTGAGCATTAACAGACTCCTGAGTTTATAAGCAATACTGAGATTCACATCCTTCTCTAATGCGCCATTAACACCAACCTTACCCGGATCTCTTCCTCCATGTCCTGCATCGATCACAACCACGATCGGATCTTTATCTGCTCTGCCCGCGGCTGCCGCGTTGAAAAAGTTCTTCATCACCTTAACGCTTTCTTTTGTCGTTAAAATGCTTGCCAGGTATACTAAGACCAAGAACACAATACTTAAATATTTTTTCTTCATAACAACTCATCCAATTATAATACTCCCTTCATTTTATGAAAAAAAACGGCATCCTATTCTTGATAAAGTAAAAGAAACGCCGCAGGGCATAGTCCCTTCAGCGCTTCTCTGATCCGTGCTAATTTATTCAAAATATTTTTTAATTACATTCCAGGTGCTTTCCTTCTCAAGCCCCAGTTTCCATGCAGCAATTCCGGCTACATCGCCACCATAAATCACCTTAAGCTTCTCCTCAATTGATTTATCTTCCTCCTGCCACATACGATAGAGTGCTCCATCCTTCTCATATTCCGCATAGTAGGATCCATAGGTTTCATCCCATTCCGGCTCCGCTTCATTATCCTTGAGAATATTTTCCGCCGGAGTCATGGAAAAACTTTCGGAAGAAACTTCTCCGTCCTTGGTTTCCTTCCACAGCCTCGTATAGAATGGTATGGCAATAATTATCTTTTCCTTTGGCACCGCCTCTAATGTATTCGTAACCGCATCCTTAACAAATCCAAGGGAAGCCACCGGTCCGGCTACCTCCGAGCCTGCATAATATTCATCATATGCCATCGTAATAACGTAATCGATAATCTTACCCTGCTCCTCTCGGTCATAGTAAGCGGTATAAGGAGTCGGCACATAGTTGTCCACCGAAAGTACAATTCCATTATTTCGGCATTTCACAGAAAGCTCTCTTAAAAATTGTATAAAATGAATGCCCGTATCGGACGATATTTTCTCAAAGTCAATATTAATTCCATTCAGTTTATATTTTAAAGCAGCCTCCACTAAGGTGTTGGATAAGGTTTCTCTTCGGGAAGTATGAGAAAGGAGTTCATACATACTAACCTCTGCATTAAAATCATCCACCAGACCCCACACCTCAAGTCCAAGATCATTTGCCTTTTTTACATATTCCTCTGTAGCTATCGAAGAGACGGTTCCAGAAACATCATTTACCGAAAACCAGGTCGGTACGATAACATCCAGACCCTTTGCCGGCTTAATTAACGCCTCCAGGTTAGAGACCGCATCCTTATTAAAGACCTGATGAAAAACCAAATTGATTTTTTCCGGTCTGGTCTGCGAAGTGTATTCCGGTTCTTTAAAATCACTGCTGAACGTTTTATAGTAAGTTTCCTTGATATGCTTATTTTTTACGTAACCGATAATCCCCTCATCTGTCATTACTTTGGAGAAGCCTCTTTTCGGAACTTCCTCCATATCCACACACATTAAGCTTATCCCAGCCGGAAGCTCCGCCAGGATAGGACTTTTAATACTTGCATCTTCTCGCAGTTTCGTGTCCTTTGCCACATCGGTAAATAAATAATCGCCCCACTTATAATTAATAATAATACGGTTCGGGTCTGCAAAGTATTCGTAATCCATATCTGAATATTTTTTAACAAAATCTATGGAAATATAGACTTGATCAGCAAATACCTTAACAACGGGATATTCTGTATTTGCGTTTGTCTTGATCATACTTTTTGTAACCGAATACTGATTGCTTCCAGCCTCCACCTGTAATATTTCATTCGGAGTTGTATAGGTTAATATATTCTCATTATGATCCCAATAGAATCTATGGTTAAATTCCTGTATCACCGTTTCATAGTCCAAATACACCTTTCCGTCAAGAAGCATCCCCTTTTTCTCATAGATCTGATCTTGAAGAATTACCAGCACCTCGGTGTCCTCAAGCGGATAATAATCCGTTAACAGCATAACTTCATCACTAGGGGTTAGTTTCTCAATTAAGGCAGCCCCCAAGATAATCACGATTAGTAAAACTACAGCCGAAGTACCAACTACTGCAATTTTCGACCTCTTATCCATATCCGTACTCCTCTCTATCTTTATCACTTGCTCTATTATAGCATTTAATTATTCTATCGTCATTACTAAATTTCGACTTTTAATTACTAATTTGAAGCTTTGCGTAAAACGGTACCTTAATCCTTTACGAATGAATCGTAGTAAAGAGTTTGCCTTGGCAAACTCTCGCGCCGAGCACGTTCTGCCGCAGGCAGATAAATACCTTACGAATACATGTTTCAGGTATTCGTTGCGTGCTGAGTGTGCATCCTTAGTCGTATAGGACGTACTCCTATACGACAAAATGCCTTCGAAAGGGACGGTACTCCATCCCTTCCGAAGGCACAGCAAAATCATTCTCGGTTTATTTTAATTTTAGGTTGCTTGATTAAGGCAAATATCATGTAGTGTGTTTTCTTTTCCAATGTTTCTTATACCGGTAAAAAGTATAGAGGGGCTTTTTAAATCCGGAGCACGGCATCGATATCTGCCTGATAAATCACCATAATAATTATTCCATTGCCGATTTTGCTGAAAAACGATAGGCATCGTAAACCTTTTCCTAGGTCGGTGCTGACAAATAATTTATAGGAAACAAACAATTCATATGGATAAGAAGGTCATTTGTGATATGTTATACTTACCCTAGATAGATCCCCTTTTTGGTTTACCATACTATCGTTTTTTACTTATAAAAGCGTTTCAAATAGCCTTAACGAGCTCCTTGAAAGCATGGTTGGTTCCTTCTCAAAGGGAACCGAGTATACCGGATAATCCAGCTTACCTCTTAGATCTTTTATCGTATGCGGATCGGCACATGGTACCAGATACAGCCATGTCTCACCCTGTTGCACCGTAACGTTCATACGGACAAAATCGATCAGTCTCTGCTGATGCCATTGCGCCCGGTCACCAACAACAATTTTAATGCCGCAGCTTAAGAACGCTTCCTTTCTGGAAGCAAGCTCCGCTCCAAAATCAAGGATATAAGTTTCATAAGACATGCGATATATCTCGGAAAGCTGCTTTGGCGTCACCTCCTTATAGCAGGTGATCTGATGAAAGGAGAAGGAGCTCTCATCTTCACGGCTCCAATCATACGACGACTGAATCCGTTCCATATCATGGCTGCTGTTGCATTCTAAGAATGCTGTCTTTCTGCCTAACTCTTCCCCGAAATAGAAGGCAAGCAGGAACGCGGTGTAGGTTACCCCAGCTCCTTGGCGGGTACCTATCATACCGATACTTTGCCTTGCACTTCTGATCTTTGATTCACATATTTTGTCCATTAACATTGGCCTTCTTCTCATCAGACATCCTGTCCTTTCTTCCACAATAACTGGACACAACAATTGCACATAATAACTGCTAATTTACATTTTACGAAAACGTGCTACTTCCCGAAACAGCTCCGCTTCGTTCTTGCCCTTTGGTCTTGCAAACGGATCTGGCTCGTAGGGTATACGATAGCAGTTTCTTTTTCTCATGCTTTTCATAATCTGTTGAAATTGTCTGCCGTTTACGAAATTAAAAAAATATAGGATATCTTTCTGCTCCGGCAGCATTTCTAATATCTGCTCTGCAAACGCAAGCTCCCAATCCTTTGCACCCAGCACTACTATTTTTATATCCGCCTCTAAAAAATCCAATTTCTTCTCCTGCGTGAGACATCCATAATCCTGTATGCGGATCGGGTACGGAGTTTCTCTTTGTATCTTACTGCAATCCTTTGGAAGCATTGGTATTCCATTGATTTCATAAATATTATCTTTCGGCATTAACCCGCCGTACCGGTATTTCATTGACCGTACACAGCCGCTGTTATTTTTTTCTTCATAGACACATTTTCTTCTTTTTTGAATAAAATAGCTGCATATACGAAAAGACAGATGGGTCACACCGATTCTATTTTGTGCTCCGGCAACTGCAATTCTTAGTGATTGACTTGATTTTAAATATTGCTTTTCTTTCCGTATTATCGCTGATAAATTTTTACTAAGTTGTGTTACCGAAGAATATCGTTGGGATGGATTAAATTTGAGACAACGGTTAATAATATTTTTCAGCTGCTTCGAGCAGCTGCCGGCGAAATCGACATTCGTTATTTTTTCAAGACGGTTACCGATCGATAAACCGGTCACCATATAATAGAGCAGCATGCCGATGCCGTAGACATCGCAGCGCTCATCAATAATATCACGCCGGTATAGCTCCGGTGCTGCGTAGCCTTTGGTCGCACAGTAGCCTTGTCCCTCCTTTAATTCGTCCTTATATAGAGCACTGCCGAAATCAATCAGTTTGATTGTCGTGCCGGTAACAATAATATTTTCCGGCTTTAGATCGAGATAGATGATCGGCCGTTCAATGGAGTGAAGGTAATTGATAAGATCGCATAGTTGAAGTGCAAAGCTTATTATGATATATTCACGAATAGGACCTTGGGATTGAACATATTCTTTTAGTGTTACTCCCTCCAGATATTGTTCAATGATGTAGGAACCTTTATCATCTTCTTCAATATCATAAATTATAGGAATACAGGAGTGTTTCAGATTTTTAAGCAGAAAGGCTTCCTTCCGATGTAATTCATAATTGGGATGGTCTTTTGAAATGCATTTGATTGCACGATAAGAATTTAATAAGATATGTTCTGCCAGATAAACTTGAGCAGTGCTTCCCCTGCCAAGCAGTTTTATGATACGATATTTATGAAACCATATTTCTTGTCGCATTCTCTCCTTTCCTATCAGTACTAACACGGGGAGTGAAATCAAGTCCTTCAACTACATTATAACCAATATATGGAATTGTATCAACTGTTTTTTGACCATCGAAATTTACAAAAATGTTTTCGAAATTTGTATATTATTTTTCTGTCATACCATGATATTTTATGTAAACTAAGAGCTTTTTTTAATATAAAATTCACATCTTAGTGTATTGACTTTACAAGACTTTTAAATTATACTTTTTTTACACCAATGGATATTTTTTAGTTATAACTAAAAAATCAGTTCCTTTTTAAGTACAGAAAGGGGTGTACTTTATGAAAATTGAAAAGATTAGTGATAATCAAATAAGATGTACCCTAAGCAAAAGTGACTTAATCGACCGAGAATTGAGAATCAGCGAACTTGCATACGGAACAGAAAAGGCGAAGGCTCTGTTTCGTGACATGATTCAACAAGCTTTTTACGAATTCGGTTTTGAAGTAGATGATATACCTTTAATGATAGAAGCGATTCCAGTTTCTACAGAATGCCTCATCTTAGTGATTACTAAGGTAGAAGATCCGGATGAATTGGATACCCGTTTTTCAAAATTCTCTTCTTTTAATGTCCATGAGGACCTGGATAAGGATATTGTGGACGATGAAGTTTATGCAGATGAGATAATTCAGAATTTTGAAGATGATACTTCGGAGGATTTAGAGGGAGTACCCAAGGACATAGTGGATCCATCCGAATTACAAGATACGGATGATCTTGCCGGGAATTCCAGCATTAATATCAGTCCAAATTTAACAAAGATCTATTCCTTCCGTTCCTTACAGGAAGCGATCGATCTTGCAAATATATTAGTGGGTGTATATAACGGGGAAAATACGCTTTATAAAAACCCTGTGACTTCAATCTACTATCTGGTTATTCGTAAATCAGACCATACGCCGGAAGAGTTTAATAAGATCTGTAATATTTTATCCGAATATGGAAAAGCAGAACGTTTTACCTATGCAAGTACTTCTTATTATGATGAACACTATGAAGTTATTGTTAAGAATCAGGCAATTCAAATTCTTTCAGTAATGTAAGCCGAAAAGGGATGCAGCTAAGCTGCATCCCTTTTCTAATTCCTGCTAATTTATTCACCTAATTCTTCTTTAATCCGGTTCATCAAATCCTCCGGATCCATTCCATGAACCATTGCAGCTTCCTCAATTGTTTCTCCCTGAGAAGCCGGGCAACCGATACAATGCATACCGATATCCATTAAGATTGGAATAATATTTTGATTAACAGCAATTGCCTGTGCAATTGTCATATCCTTTGTTATAGCTGCCATAATAACTCCTCCTAATCCTATAATTGCAAATAGCATAGTGTATGAATTACGTTTCTTTTCAGAATAATCTACGCCATATTATATTCTATCCTATGCCATCCGTCAAGCAATTAATTTGTGATGTAGTGACAGCTATGATTTGCACGTTACTGTTCACACCCACCATGTTATGATTTCGACAAATGATATCCGATAAGGAGTATTTGCATTCGTTGGTACTTTGGCTCCGTATTTTGGAGCCTTATGTACCGCTACGTAATGCAACTAAGCGAAAGCGTCTCCGATTCGGATACATTTGACGAAATCAT
>SVEA01000165.1 GCA_015057615.1 Lachnospiraceae bacterium
ACTACCAGGGCACTTCTCAAATACGATCTTCCTCTCAATGAAATTATTTACGATTTCTTCGACGCATTAAAGTCCAGATCCAAGGGCTATGCCTCCTTTGACTATGAGCTAAAGGGCTATGTACAGGCGGATCTGGTGAAGCTGGACATCTTAATTAACCGGGAAGAAGTCGATGCTCTGACCTTTATTGTTCATGCGGACAGCGCCTATGAACGAGGAAGAAAAATGTGTGAAAAGCTAAAAGAGGAGATTCCAAGGCAACTCTTTGAGATACCAATTCAGGCAGCGATCGGCAGTAAGATCATTGCAAGAGAAACGGTTAAGGCAATGCGAAAGGACGTTCTTGCAAAATGCTACGGCGGTGATATCTCCCGTAAGAGAAAGCTTCTTGAAAAGCAGAAGGAAGGAAAGAAGCGGATGCGTCAGATCGGAAATGTCGAAATCCCGCAGAACGCATTTATGAGTGTCTTGAAATTGGATGAGGACTAATCTTTAGAGGGAGAGAAGTGTAATCAGTCATATAAAACCTTGAACAGGAATAGGACCTGATATATATTCAGCTTGGCTAAGACCGGCTTACTCCGGCTGCTTATGTTCGATTTGAGACTAGGCTTTGAGGCTCAAAAGAGAATATGCCAAGTCAGGTAAGGCAGCCAAATGAATATATATAGGGTTCTATTCCTATCAAAAGATTAAAAGACGGATTACACTTCTAATCGAATATATAGCTGTTCCACCTAGTACCCTGCAAATTGTAAAAAGGGGGAAACCAGGGGAGGAACAGCTTTTTTACAGGATTAAAACCTTTTATGACGAGAGGAGCTGGCGGCATGGAGCATGAGAAGCTGTCTATAAAACAGGATGGGATGGAGGAGAAGAGACCGAAAGATGTATTCAGCCCGGAAGCCGGGCGGGAGCTGGGGCTCTATATTCATATTCCGTTCTGCGTGAAGAAATGTGATTACTGCGATTTTCTATCGGCACCGGCAACGGAGGTAATGAAGAAGAAGTATATGCAGGCGCTTCGGTCTGAAATCTGCAGCTATAAAGGGAAAATGACGGAATATACCGTTCCGACGATTTTTATCGGAGGCGGTACGCCCTCCGCGATTCCTGCATCCGATATCAAGGAACTTATGGAAGAGATACGGGATGCGTTTCAGGTTGATCATGACCGGCTGGAGGCAACGATTGAGGTTAATCCCGGTACCGTTACGAAGGAGAAGCTTCTGGCGTACAAAAAAGCCGGTATCAATCGGCTAAGCTTCGGATTGCAATCGGTAGATAACAGAGAACTAAAAATGCTTGGCAGAATTCATACCTATGAAGAGTTTCAGGATAACTATGCGCTTGCACGGGAGACAGGATTTCGTAATATTAATGTCGATTTGATGTCCTCCCTGCCGGGACAAACCGTAGAAACCTGGGAAAAGAGCCTGCGTATGGTGATCGCGCTAAAGCCGGAGCATATTTCTGCATACAGTCTGATCATTGAGGAGGGTACCCCTTTTTATGAACGGTATGGGGAAGGTGCGCTGCATCAGAGGGAGCTTCCGGAGGAAGAAACGGACCGTCTCCTCTATCACCGGACGAAGGAGCTTCTAAAAGAGAACGGATATCATCGTTATGAAATCTCGAACTACGCGAAAGACGGCTATGAATGCAGGCATAATAATTCCTATTGGATCGGAACGCAGTATTTGGGACTTGGTCTTGGTGCATCAAGCCTGCTTGCTGGTGCAAGGTTTCATAATAGAAAGGATATCGAGGAATATATCCGGCTGTGCAGCGAAGATAATAAAACAGACCGTTTTCCTGTAAACCTTCGGGAGGATTACCAGATTTTATCCTTACAGGAGCGGATGGAGGAATTTATGTTCCTTGGTTTGCGAATGATCCGTGGGATTTCTATGGAGGAGTTTAAGCGTAGATTTCACCAAAGTATTCAGGAGGTTTATCGGGAGGAAATAGAACAGCTGGTTCAGAAGCAGTTACTAAAGACAGACGGAGACCGGCTGGCTCTTACGGATTATGGAATTGATATCAGCAATTATGTGCTGTCTTTTTTTCTATGGAAGGAATAGAATAATTTTTTTCCTGTTTTTCTGAGAAATATTTAAGAATATTCTTGACAAACGATTTTGATAGTGCTATTTTATATGTATATTAGCACTCCTTAAAGGTGAGTGCTAACAAAACCAAGACAACGTAATTTCGAGAACGGAGGTGGATCGTGCAGGAACTTGATGAAAGAAAGCTAAAAATTTTAAAAGCAATTATTCAGAATTATCTGGATACTGGCGAACCCGTAGGATCCAGAACCATATCGAAAGACACGGATCTTAATCTTAGTTCCGCTACGATACGTAATGAAATGGCCGATTTAGAGGAGCTTGGCTATATCATACAGCCACATACTTCCGCCGGCCGTATCCCTACCGATAAAGGTTACCGTCTCTATGTTGATATCCTGCTGGAGGATCGGACGCAAGAGGTTAAAGACATGAAGAATATCCTGATTGAAAAAGCAGATAAGCTGGAGAATCTCTTAAAACAGGTGGCAAGGTTACTTGCAGCGAATACAAATTATACAACCATGGTTACAACGCCACAGTATAAGAAAAAGGTTAAATTTATTCAGCTGACCGAAATTGATGAGAAGCAGATACTAGCGGTAATTGTTTTTGAAGGAAATATTATTAAAAATCAAATTATTCCAGTATCCACATCATTAAATAAGGAAACGATATTAAAGCTTAATATCATCGTGAATACATTTTTACAAGGCCTCGATCTGGCAGAAATTAACCTTCCGGTAATTACCCAAATGAAGGATCAGGCAGGCGATTATCGAACGATTGTTAATGATATCCTAGAGGCAATAATGAAGGTCGTAGCCGATGATGATGATTTTAAGATATATACCTCCGGGGCGACCAATATTCTTAAATATCCGGAACTTTCCGATAAGGATAAAGCTACCGAGCTTCTTTATACATTAGAAGAAAAGAAGGTGCTGACAGAGATTATTCAGAACCGGATGGAAGATGAAGATACCCGTGGAATACAGGTATACATCGGTAATGAGACACCGGTAGAAAGTATGAAAGACTGCTCTGTCGTAACGGCTACGTATGAAATTGACGAAGGTATTTACGGTAAGGTCGGTATCATCGGACCAAAGCGTATGGATTACGATAAGGTTGTAAGCACACTGCAGACCTTAATGGTGCAGTTGGATGATATATTCAAAGAGAAAACATAGGAAAGTGAAAGGTGGTTAGCTTAGAATTGGAAGACAAGGATAAGGCAATTGAAATAATGAAAGCTGCCATGGAAAAGGAGAAAAAGATGCAGGAAGCATCCGAAGAAACCAAGGAAGATTCCATGGACAATGAAACACCGAATGAGGTTGAGACGGATGCAGCGGACAATACGGAAACGGTATCCGATGAAATAGTGACAGAAGAGATCGAGAAAGCTGCGGAGGATGAAATGGAAGAAGCAGACAGCGAGGACACCGATACAAAGCAGAAGAAAGGCAATAAGTTCTTTAAAAGCAGCAAATCAAAAGAATTGTCTGCAAAGGATCAAAAAATCGGAGAGCTTTCGGATCGGGTAATGAGAACGATCGCTGAGTTTGACAATTTCAGAAAGCGTTCCGAAAAGGAAAAAAGTCAGATGTTTGATCTGGGAGCAAAAAACGTTATAGAGAAATTACTTCCCATTATTGACAATTTTGAACGTGGTCTAAGCGCAATTTCCGAGGAGGAAAAGGAAAGTGCTTTTGCCAAAGGAATTGAGCTGATCTATAAACAGCTGATCACAGCATTAGAAGAGATCGGTGTGAAGCCGATCGATGCGGTCGGTAAAGAATTTGATCCGAATCTTCATAATGCGGTAATGCATGGAGAGGATGAAACCCTTGGTGCGAATATCGTATCGGACGAATTCCAAAAAGGGTATCTGTATCATGATATCGTCGTTCGCCATAGCATGGTTAAAGTAGTTAATTAGTAATTAGTTCTTTATCATTAGATATAAGATTAATTTTCATTTTATCTAAGAACATAGGTTATAACATTTTCAGAATATTTAGGAGGAAAACGAATATGGGAAAAATAATAGGAATTGACTTAGGTACCACAAATTCATGTGTTGCCGTTATGGAAGGTGGAAAACCAGTCGTTATTGCGAACACAGAGGGTTCCAGAACGACACCATCCGTTGTAGCTTTTACAAAAACAGGAGAACGTCTCGTTGGTGAGCCAGCAAAGCGTCAGGCAGTAACCAATGCGGATAAAACAATTTCATCCATTAAAAGACATATGGGTACCGATTTTAGAATAAAAATCGATGATAAGAAATTTTCTCCGCAGGAAATCTCTGCAATGGTACTTCAGAAAATGAAGTCAGATGCAGAAAACTATCTTGGTGAGAAGGTAACCGAAGCAGTTATCACGGTACCGGCATATTTTAATGATGCGCAGAGACAGGCAACAAAGGATGCCGGTAAGATCGCTGGTCTGGATGTTAAGAGAATTATCAACGAGCCTACCGCAGCAGCTTTAGCATATGGTCTTGATAATGAAAAAGAGCAGAAGATCATGGTATATGACCTTGGCGGCGGTACCTTTGACGTATCCATCATTGAGATCGGTGACGGTGTGATTGAAGTATTAGCAACCTCCGGAGATAACCGGCTGGGTGGTGACGATTTTGATGAAAAAATCGTTCGCTATATGATCGATGAATTCAAGAAGGCAGAAGGTGTAGATTTATCTACAGATAAAATGGCTATGCAGAGATTAAGAGAAGCTGCTGAGAAGGCGAAAAAAGAATTATCCTCTGCAACAACAACGAATATCAACCTTCCTTTTATTACAGCAACAGCAGATGGTCCAAAGCATTTTGATATGAATCTGACACGTGCTAAATTTGATGAATTAACAGCGGATCTTATAGAAAGAACAGCGATTCCGGTACAGAACGCACTGAGAGATGCGGGCTTAAATGCTTCCGAATTAAGTAAGGTATTGCTTGTCGGCGGTTCTACCCGTGTTCCGGCAGTTCAGGATAAGGTAAAACAGATTACCGGCCAGGAGCCTTCGAAGAACCTTAACCCGGATGAATGTGTTGCACTCGGTGCATCCATACAGGGAGGTAAGCTTGCAGGCGATGCAGGTGCAGGAGATATCCTTCTTCTGGATGTCACGCCGCTTTCTCTTTCTATCGAGACCCTCGGCGGTATCGCTACCAAATTAATCGAGCGAAATACAACTATTCCGACAAGAAAGAGCCAGATATTCTCAACGGCTGCAGATAATCAGACCGCAGTAGATATCAATGTACTACAGGGTGAAAGACAATTTGCCAAGGATAATAAGAGTCTTGGACAATTCCGTCTGGATGGTATTCCGCCAGCAAGAAGAGGCGTTCCTCAGATTGAAGTTACCTTTGATATTGATGCCAACGGTATTGTTAACGTATCCGCGAAGGATTTAGGTACCGGTAAAGAGCAGCATATTACCATTACCGCAAGCTCTAATCTATCCGATAACGATATCGATAAGGCAGTTAAGGAAGCTGCGGAATATGAAGCGCAGGATAAGAAGCGTAAGGAAGCGATCGATACCAGAAATGATGCAGATAGTCTTGTATTCCAGACAGAAAAGGCATTAAGCGAGGCTGGTGATAAGATTGATGCCGCTGCAAAAGAAACGGTAGAGGAAGACTTAAAGAGATTAAAAGAACTGATCGAAAAATCCAATCCGGAGGTTATGTCCGACGGTGAAGTGGAAGATATTAAGAATGCTAAGGATAAACTAATGAATGATGCACAGGCATTGTTTGCTAAGCTGTATGAGCAAAGCGGTGCAGCAGGTGCAGGTCCGGATATGTCCGGGAATGCTGGAAATGCTGGAACAACAGAAACCTATGACGGTGATGTTGTAGACGGAGATTACAAAGAAGTATAATTGATTAAGGGGTCAAAAGCCGATTTATAAACCAACTTCGTCAATTTGCACAATTTATGTGTTGACAAGTAATATGAAACATATTTCATTCACAACGCATTGTTCCCAAAGTGCTGCATAAAACGCAGCACTTAGAATGAAGTATGTAATGGTACGTAAGACCACAAAATACGTGGTCTAATTCAAACAGTTGCTCATTAAAACATTGTTTCCTATTACTTGAGTTTTATGTTGTTTTGTGCAAATTGATGAAGACTATAAAGAAACGGATTTTAAGAAACCAAAAAATAATAGAAATAGAGCAGGAATAGGGCTGTTGCACAGATTGGAGGACAGGGTGTCCGTTCTGCAGCAGCCTCCGTTCTTGTCGTATAGGGAAATTGCGCCCTATACGACAAAAAACCTCCATGCGAACATAGTTCGCATTGGATGTACATTCGCGCGTAAGGTATTTATCTGTCTGCGGCAGAACATGCTCAGCGCGAGAGTTTACCAAGGCAAACTCTTTGCTACCATATCATCGCTTATGCTTCGCTCATAAACGGATTGATTTGATAGAGCTCTTGCATAAACAAATGTTGTATACAACAGATACTCTGTATCGCAGATATTACTTATTATAAAAATATATTTCTTGCATCAGGATCGAAACTTGACGAAATGATTATGATTTAGTATGATAAATTGCAATGCTTATAATTATGAAAATTAGATAGGCAGCCTGTCGACTGCCTGTTTTCCAATGATAAATGAATGAAATGTGATGGAAAGGTGAAGGAGAAGATGGCAGATAAAAGAGATTATTATGAGGTCTTAGGCGTTGGCAGGACAGCAACGGATGATGAATTAAAAAAGGCATATAGAAAGCTTGCCAAAAAGTATCATCCAGATACCAATCCGGGGAACAAGGAAGCGGAAGCAAAGTTTAAGGAAGCTTCCGAAGCTTACGCAGTCCTTAGTGATTCTGACAAGCGGAGACAGTATGACCAGTTTGGACATTCTGCTTTTGAAGGAGGTGCCGGTGGCGGCGGCTTTGATTTCAGCGGAATGGATATGGGCGATATCTTTGGTGATATTTTTGGAGATCTTTTCGGCGGCAGTCGTTCCAGACGTGCAAATAACGGACCGATGCAGGGAGCGAATCTCAGAACTTCTATCAGAATTAGCTTTGAAGAGGCTGTATTTGGTACGGAAAAGGAACTGGATCTAAACTTAAAGGATGAATGTACCTCCTGCCACGGAAATGGTGCAAAGCATGGTACAAGTGTAGAAACCTGTAAGAAATGCGGTGGTAAGGGACAGGTGGTTTATACCCAACAGTCTCTGTTTGGTATGGTTCGAAATGTTCAGACCTGTCCGGATTGCCGAGGTACCGGTAAAATTATCAAAGAAAAATGTCCGGATTGTCATGGGGAAGGATATATTACCAGCCGTAAGAAGATAAAGGTGGTAATCCCTGCCGGTATTGATAACGGGCAAAGCGTAAGAATCCGTGAAAAGGGAGAACCGGGTGCCAACGGAGGACCGAGAGGTGATCTGCTGGTAGCGGTTGAAGTAAGCAGACATCCGATTTTCCAGCGCCGGGATTATGATATTTTTTCTACCGCACCAGTTTCCTATGCGACGGCAGTATTGGGCGGAGATATTCAAATCAGCACAGTAGACGGAGATATTATCTATAATGTAAAGCCCGGAACACAGACGGATACGAAGGTGCGGTTAAGGGAAAAGGGTGTACCTTCCCTGCGCAATAGGAATATCCGGGGGGATCATTACGTTACTTTAGTAGTTCAGGTTCCTACCAATCTAAATTCCGAGCAAAAAGAGCTTCTTCGAAAATTTGATGACGCTATGACGGGCAAAAAGAGCAATGATAGTAATGACATAGAGAAAGAAAAGGGCAGAAAGAAATTCTGGAAATGAACGATGAGACGATTTCGGAAGTAATCAGCGAACGATTGTCTAATTAAGGGAGAACAGTATGAAGTGGACAAAGTTTAATTTAGAAACTACGACAGAGGCAGTGGACTTAATCAGCAGTATGCTGAGTGATATCGGCATCGAAGGAATTGAAATCCACGATAATGTACCGCTGTCAGAAGAAGATAAGAAGCAGATGTTCGTTGATATTCTTCCTATCTTAGAAGAGGATGACGGAACGGCTGCCATCAGTTTTTATATTGATACGGAGCAGGACACCGAGGAAGTCCTTACAAAGGTACAGGAAGGATTAAAAGAACTGTCAGAATTCGTATCGGTCGGAAGTGGCAAAATTACTATTTCTGAAACACAGGACGTGGATTGGGTAAATAATTGGAAGCAGTTTTTTAAACCATTTCGTATTGATGACACCATTGTGATCAAGCCTACCTGGGAGACACTCTCAGATCAGAAGGATAACGATCTTGTCATTGAGATCGATCCAGGAACCTCCTTTGGTACTGGGGCACATGAAACAACAAAGCTCTGCATTATTGGTCTAAAGAAGTTCCTAAAACCGGATTCTATGGTACTTGACGCTGGTACCGGAAGCGGTATCCTTGCTATCATAGCGAAAAAGCTTGGTGCAAAAGAAGTTCTTGGAATAGATATCGATCCCCATGCAACGGATTCCGCAATTGAGAATGCGAAGGTGAATCATTTGACGGTTGCGAAGGGGAATTTGAATTTCCTTACCGGGAATATCATTGCGGATGGCGGCATCCGAAAACAGATCGGCAAAGAAAAGTACGATGTGGTGGTTGCTAATATTCTCGCGGATGTTATAATACCATTATCTGGGGTGATCGGAGAGAATTTAAAGCCGGGCGGTATTTTTATCAGCACCGGTATTATCAATACCAAGGA
>SVEA01000166.1 GCA_015057615.1 Lachnospiraceae bacterium
ATGATTTCGACAAATGATATCCGATCAGGAGTATTTGCATTCGTTGGTA
The DNA here is from genome assembly GCA_015057615.1 of Lachnospiraceae bacterium. Taxonomy (GTDB): domain Bacteria; phylum Bacillota; class Clostridia; order Lachnospirales; family Lachnospiraceae; genus Mobilitalea. Next base: position 50 of record SVEA01000166.1, read on the forward strand.
CTTTGGCTCCGTATTTTGGAGCCTTATGTACCGCTACGTAATGAATCTTAAGCGAAAGCGTCTCCGATTCGGATACATTTGACGAAATCATAACATGGTATACATGGTGGGTGTGAACAGTAACGCTTACTATGCTTTCATTAATAATTAATGCTTTTGAATTATTTATAAATATTACAAATAGTGATATTATAGTAAGGGAAGGAAGCGTTAAAGCGGAAGAAATATGCAGGGTCCGGGTTGTCATTTACAGCAGGGATTTGGAATTTGACGTATACAAAGCTTCGTACTTGTGATAAAATGTTAAAAGGATTTCCACATAATAAGCCGGGTATTCCGGAAGGAGGCATAGCAATATGGCTAGAACATATGGCAAAAACAATTGGGCACTATTTTTATTGATTCTTTCCGGGCTCGTTGTCGGCAGTTTTCTTGGACATCTGGCAAAGGATGTTTCATTTTTATCCTGGTTGAATTTTGGTATTAATTTTGCCATTGGCGATACCAATTCTGGAGATATTGTTTGTCTGGATCTTGGAGTCCTCGTAATTCAATTCGGTATCCGGTTAAAGATTACGGTAGCAAGTGTGATTGGTGCTTTATGCGCCGTCCTTATTTATAAAAAGATATGAGATTGAAATGCGTTAAAAAAAGCGCAGGACGAGAATAAGAGTGCGCAATATAAGCAATACAATAATATGGTTATTAGTGCGTGAAAGCAGCGCAAAATGAGGAAAAAAGCAAATTTTCATGATCCAACTGATTTCTTTGGAGAGAGAGCAAGGAGGATTTCATGAATCAAACTTACTTAACGGTGAAGGACCTTCCTGTATCCGAACGACCTTATGAGAAATGCGAGAAGTACGGTGCCAAAGCGTTATCCGATGCGGAACTGCTTGCTGTCATTCTAAGAACAGGAACCAGAAATCTGCGGGCAATTGATTTGGCAGTGAATGTTCTTAATTATTCCCCTTCCTATCCGGGGCTGAAAGGACTGAACTACCTGACGCTCAAAGAATTCACCAAGATCAAGGGGATTGGCAGAGTGAAAGCGATTGAGCTTCTATGCCTTGCTGAGCTTACAAAACGAATGGCAAAAGAAATCCATAAGGAGAATCTGAAATTAGTAACACCGCAGAGTGTTGCCAACTATTACATGCAGGATATGCGTCATCTCACCAGAGAGCAGGTTAAGCTCTTAATGATGGATTCAAAGAATAAGATCATTAAGGATATCCTTATTTCCGCAGGAACGGTGAATACATCCCTCATGCCGATCCGAGAAATATTTGTGCAGGCTTTGAAATACGAAGCCGTTAATATTATCGTACTCCATAACCATCCAAGCGGTGACCCAGCTCCCAGTTCAGAAGATGTCCGCGTCACCAAGAGACTGGCAGAAGCAGGCAAATTAATTGGAATCACACTTATGGATCATATTATTATTGGCGATAATAGATATATCAGTTTGAAAGAACATGGATATTTTTAGCTGACAAGTGAACTACTTAGGTAAAGATATAGGAGGTAACTAGATTATGGCTCTTAAAGCATTCGGTATAGATTTTGGTACGAGTACAATGAAAATATATAAAAAAGGGCATGGCATCGCATTAAATGAGCGAAATATTATCGCAATCGCAGATCGTAAAAATGTCATTGCCATTGGTGATGAAGCCTATGATATGTATGAAAAGGCACCGGCAAATATATCGGTAAGCTATCCGGTACGAAACGGTGTGATTGCGGATGTGGCAAATATGCTCACGTTACTCAATCAATTCATGCAGCGTATCAATGGCAGCAAACGTCTTGGGGCAGCCGATTATATCGTAGCGGTCCCGACCGATATAACAGAGGTGGAACGCCGCTCTTTTTATGAATTGATTATGAATTCTAATTTAAAGGTCGGTCATATCCGAATCGTTGAAAAACCGGTTGCAGATGCGGTTGGTGCAGGACTTGATGTGATGACGGCAAAGGGTGTTATGGTAGTAGATATCGGTGCAGACACAACGGAGATCTCCATCCTTTCCCTGGGTGGTATCGTATTAAGTAAATTGATCCCGGTCGGAGGCAATAAGCTGGATGAAGCGATCAAGAATACGGTAAAAAGGAAGTATAATTTATATATTGGCGATAAGACAGCGGAGGGTATCAAGAAGAAGCTTGCCTGTGCCGTTCCACAGGTAGAAGGTTCGGTTAAGGTCTATGGACGAGATATGGTAACCGGTCTGCCAAAGGAGATGGAGGTTGCCTCGAATACGGTTTATGAATCCATTCAGGAATATCTCTATGCCATTATTGATGCCATTAAGATCATTCTGGAGCGCACACCGCCTGAAATTTCTTCCGACATCATTGACAGTGGAATTTATGTCACCGGCGGCTCGGCTAAGATCTTCTCTCTGGATGAGCTGATTCATCAGGAAACGGAATTAAAGGTCAATATTTGTCCAGATTCTGCTGATACGGTGGTAAACGGCTTGGGTAAAATTATCGAGGACCATAATCTTTCCTCCCTGGCGGATGCCTTACGGCCGAAAACATTTGTATAATTTGAAATTTTTAGTAATGTTATGTACTGCCTGCAATTGCAAGCAGCAGGAAGTTAGTGTAAAAAACCATGATTTTTTACACGCAACTTTGTGCCTGCGGCCCAAAGTTTGCAGGTAAACAAGAAAGGCATGATTATTTTTATGAGACGAAGGACAAAATTTCACATAAATCCAAAGCATGTTCTTATTGCAGGTGTGATTCTCTGCGTAGGTTTTGTGGGGGTTTCATTTCGTTTTGGCGAACAGCTGGCACCCGTCCGCTCGGCGGTAGGATCCGTATTTACGCCAATGCAGAAGGGAATCAATGTGGTCGGCTCCTTTCTTTCTGATAAACTGGATAATTTTAAGAATATTAACGATTTATTAGAGGAAAATGAAGAATTAAAGGACCACATTAATGTACTTACCTATGAAAATAAGATGCTTTTGCAGGACAAATATGAGCTGGACAGACTGCGTGATTTATACGAACTGGATCAGAAATATCTGGATTATCCGAAGGTGTCCGCACGGGTTATCAGTAAACCCGGTAATTGGTATAATGTATTTACCATTGATAAAGGAACCCGGGATGGCCTGGCAAAGGATATGAATGTTTTGGCAGGCAATGGTCTGGTCGGTATCATCGCGGAATGCTATTATAATTATTCCGTTGTCCGTTCCATCGTCGATGATAAAAGTTATGTCAGCGGTATGTTTTTAAAGACCTCGGACACCTGTTTTGTTCAAGGGGACTTACAGCTGATGGACAAGGGTAAGATTCGTGTGGAGATGATCAGTAAGGATGCGGAGATCGAAGATGGATATGAAGTGGTTACCTCTCATATCAGTCCGAACTTTCTACAGGGAATCCTGATCGGATACGTCAGCGATATTGAGCTGGATGCCAGTAACATGACCAAAACTGCCTATCTGACTCCGGCGGTTGATTTTGAACATCTGGAGGAAGTACTGATTATCACCGAATTAAAGGAACCACTGCTGGAAGAGCCTCCCGAAGAACCGGAAGCAGAGGCCGAAATCTCGGATGCAGAAGGATCGGATACCGAAACACCGGGCACAGAAGAACTGGATAAGGAAACCGATAGCGAGGCTGGTATCGATACGGAATCGGAAACCAATCCGTAAGCGGACAGCGAAACATAGAATAGATAATCTCATGCACCAATAGACAAATAAAGATGTGAACGCAGTCCTGATATTAGTGCATAAAAGTAGTTAAAAAACAGGAACAGAGAATATCGGTATGGATGCATGGAGAAAGCAGACAAACGTGCATTCAGATACCGGTATAAAACATAGATCAGGTACAGAATAAGGAAAAGCAGGTAACAATGTGAAACGATTTTTAGTTTATTTATCCGAAATATTAATATTGTTTGTAATTCAGACTTCCACTTTCCATTACTTTGGGTTAGCAGATATCATGCCGAATTTACTTCTGATTCTAGTGGTATCTTCCGCCTACATGCGGGGAAGAATGACCGGACTGGGAATCGGCTTTTTTACCGGACTTCTGGTCGACATAGTATATGGTGAATTAATTGGATTGTATGCATTTATTTATATGATTCTTGGTTATTTCATTGGATTTACGAACAAAATATACTCGAACGATGATTATACTCTTCCCATCGTGTTTGTAGCTGTGAGTGACTTCGTCTTTGGCTTTTACAATTATATTTTTGATTTTTTACTAAGAGGACGTTTAAATCTGCTGTTTTATTTCAGAAGAATCATTTTACCGGAAATGATTTATACTGTTGCAATCTCTGTTCTCCTATATAAATTGCTGCATACGATCAATAACCGTTTAGAACGTAAAATGAATGAGGAGGAATAGGTTTGTTTGATGTAATCCTTGACTATATAAAAAAAATAATAAAATCAAGACTTTTTCCTATCACTCTTATTTTTGTCACTCTATTATCCGTGCTGGTATATCGTTTGTTCGAGCTTCAGATCGTAGAGGGACCGGAGATCGCAGAGGAAACCATTTTAAAGACAACAAAAACCCGTGAGGTTAAAAGCACCCGGGGTAATATTTATGATCGAAACGGGAAACTCCTTGCCACAAACGTCCTTTCCTACTCTGTTATGCTTGAGGACAGCTCCGCCGTTACATCAAACGAGCAGAGAAATGCCATGATATATAATTTGATTCATATCATTGAAAAAAACGGTGATACCTTAGATACTAAATTTTATATCATTCAGAATGAAGCGGGAGAATTTGAATTTACGATAAAAGGAGCGGCTTTAACCCGCTTTTTAAAGAATGCGTTTGCTTACTTAGATAAAAAGGAGCTGAACGATAAGCTGGAAACCGCAACCGCAGAAGAAGTATATGAATTTCTTCGAGAGGGAACCGGTAATAATTATACCCATATGTTCGGCATTTCAGATGAATACACCGTGGAGGAAACCTTAAAGATCATGAGTATCCGCTATGCTTTGTTCTGCAACTATCCAAAGCATCTGCAGATTACGGTTGCTTCCAATGTAAATGAGAAAACTGTTGCCGAGGTGATGGAAGAAAGCGCGAATCTCCCCGGCGTGGAAATACAAAAACAGACAAGAAGATACTATAATGATAGCTTATATTTTGCCCATATCCTTGGCTATACGGGTCTGATTAGTGCGGATGAGCTGGAGGAATATGACGATGGAACCGGATATTATAATTATACCGATGTGATAGGCAAATCCGGATTGGAAAAAGAATATGAGAGCTATCTGTCCGGGAAGAAGGGAAGCGAGATTGTCACGGTTGGTACCTCCGGCAAAGTAATCGGTGTCGTAGACCGTATCGATCCGGTTGCTGGAAATGATGTCTATCTATCCATTAACAGCGACTTGCAAAAGGACATTTACCATATTGTTGAGAAAAAGCTTGCAAGCATTCTTCTGGATAAGCTCCAATCCAATATGAATTACGGTACCAAGGGCGATAGTGCTACGAATATTCTTACACCAATCTATGAGGTGTATTTTGCATTAATCAATAACAATATCATTGATATTACAAAGTTTGAAGATCCAGATGCTTCGGATCTGGAAAAACAGGTGTATGCGAAATACGAATCCACGCTTTCCAACGTGTTTCGGCAGCTGGACACCTTATTAGCTTATGATAATACCGTACCGAATAATAAAACCGATGATATGGAGGATTATCTGGATTATTTCTATCAAGTCATGAAGAAGCAAGATCTTCTCCATGTAAGTGATATTCCAAAGGATGATCCGATTTATCAGGACTATGTAAATAGTAAAATTGGTCTTAATAAGTTCCTGATCCATGCCATTTCAGAGAACTGGGTTGATTTGTCTCCGCTGGAAATCGGCGATCGTTATTATAATGCGCAAGAGCTTTATAACATGCTGGTTACCTATGTGAAGAATATTTTAAAAAAGGATGGCACATTTAATAAAAAGGTATACCATAATTTGGTGTTTTCATACAAATTATCAGGAACTGAAATTTGTCTTTTATTATTTGAGCAAGGTGTGTTAGAATATAATCAGGTCGATATAAACCGGTTAAAAAATGGTGATGTATCTGCCTATCAGTTTATACGCAACAAGCTGACGAGTTTGGAAATAACACCTGCGATGCTGGCACTCGATCCTTGCAGTGCTTCAGTTGTTGTCACCGATGTCAATTCCGGTGATGTTTTAGCAATGGTGACCTATCCAAGCTATGATAATAATAAGATGGCGAATAAAGTAGAGGCCAAATATTTTAATCAGCTTCTGCATGATGAGACGAAACCTTTACTAAACCGTCCAGTTCAGCAGAAGGTTGCACCGGGTTCCACCTTTAAGATGGTTACCTCTGCTGCAGCTTTGGAGGAAGGTGCCGTAACGCCGTATGAGAAGATACATGACTTAGGGATATTCAATAAATCAAGCCATCCCCCAAAATGTCATATCTATCCGGGTTCCCATGGCAATGTCAATATCGTGGATGCTTTGAGGGTATCCTGTAACTATTATTTTTATGAAGCTGCCTATCGGTTAAGCACTGACAGCAGCGGTTATAATGGGCAATTAGGTTTGGAGAAACTCGCCAAATACGCAGCCATGTTTGGGTTTAGTAAGCCTTCCGGTGTTGAATTGCCGGAGAATGATCCGCAGATTTCAGACGAGGATCCCATCCGTTCTGCAATCGGACAAGGTACCCATGCCTATACCGCAGCGCAATTATCCAAGTATATTACGACCATTGCAAACCGGGGCGTTTCCTATGACCTTACGTTGTTAGAGAAGATTGTCGATAAAGACGGTAAAATCGTTGTTGATAATAAAGCAAAAGTAGATCAGAAGTTAACAGGCATTAAGCAAAGTACTTGGGACAATATCCAGCAGGGACTGTACTCGGTTGTGAATGTTGCCGGAGGATCTGTATATAATAACGGTTTGTACCGAAACTTAGGTGTTACGGTAGCCGGTAAGACAGGAACCTCTCAGATTAGTAAGTTTGTTCCAAACAATGCATTATTTGTTTCCTATGCGCCGTTCGAGAAACCGGAGATTTCGATAACTACCATCATTCCAAATGGACATACCTCTGGAAATGCCACCGAGCTGACCAGAGATATCTATAAATTGTATTATAATCTGGGGGATCATGACAAACTGGTGGACAAGAATGTTACGTTGCCGGAAAACAGATCCAAGGCTTTTTCAGATTAAATGCGGATAAAACCGGGTTATGCTTGTAACTAAGGGGTAGTGTGAAGAAGAAACATCTTCACACGGGAAGAACTGCAAAGTTCGCATATAGATGCTCACTCCTTGTTCTTCTGGGTTTTTGAGATACTGCAAAGTGGCATTATGGGCATAAGTGAACTAATTCGCTTTGCAGATATTGTGTCTTCAGCCCAAAGTTTGCAGGCTATGAAGAAAGGCATGGTTATTAGAATATGAATACAACAAACAACGCTGTAATAATCAAAGGGAATAAATATGGGATTATTGTCGTATTAAGTCCCGATGAAAAATTTGATACAATTAAGGAGCTAGTTGCTGAAAAATTCAAAGAGTCAAGTAAATTTTTTGAAAATGCAAAAATGGCGATCAGTTTCGAAGGCAGAGATTTAACGAATGAGGAGCAGAGAGAAATTCTAGATATCATTCAAGAGAATACAGACATGCATATTGTGTGTGTCATTGACGAGGATGCCGAACGGGAAGAACTTTTTCGCAAGACCTTAGAGCAAAGGCTCATGGAGCTTGCGAATAACACCGGGCAGTTTTATAAAGGTATCCTTCGTTCCGGTGCCTCTTTGGAGTTTGAAACCAGTGTGATCATCATTGGTGATGTGAATCATGGCGCACGAGTGGTATCGAAGGGGAACATCATTGTTCTCGGAGCCTTAAAAGGGAATGCATTTGCCGGTGCAACCGGTAATACGAATTCTTTCGTTGTTGCCCTTGATATGAGACCGATGCAGATTCGGATCGCGGATACGATTGCGAGGTCTCCGGACAAGCCGGTGAAAGAGGAAGAAAAAGAAGCAAAGATTGCTTTTTTAGAGGATGGCAATATTTATATTGAGCCGCTGACCAAGAGTGTCCTTCAGGATATAAGCTTATAAGCGGAACTTTGATATTTTCTTATAAATATTAGATGCAGAAGATAAGTCTTCCGGTTAATTGCAGGAAGAAAAAATATCTTCGAATAAGCAGGAGGTGAATCCCTCTTAAATAGGAGGAACTTTAAATGGGTGAAGTTATTGTAGTAACATCTGGAAAAGGCGGCGTCGGGAAAACAACGAGCACTGCCAATATCGGAACAGGCTTAGCTATGTTGGACAAGAAAGTGGTTTTAATTGATACGGATATCGGTTTACGTAACTTAGATGTTGTTATGGGATTAGAGAATCGAATTGTCTACAATCTGGTGGATGTTATTGAAGGGAATTGCAGAATTCGAAATGCCCTGATTAAGGATAAACGTTATCCGAACTTATATCTTTTGCCGTCTGCACAGACAAGAGATAAGACCTCCGTAAGTCCGGAGCAGATGAAAAAACTCTCCGATGAGCTGAAAGAGGAGTTTGATTACATACTGATGGACTGCCCGGCCGGAATTGAGCAAGGCTTTAAGAATGCCATTGCAGGCGCGGACAGGGCACTAGTAGTTACCACTCCCGAGGTTTCCGCAGTAAGAGATGCGGACCGCATTATTGGCTTATTAGAAGCCAATGAGATGAAGCAAACCAATCTCATCGTGAACCGTCTTCGTATGGATATGGTGAAACGGGGAGATATGATGTCCAGTGAAGATGTATGTGAGATTCTTGCGGTTGATCTGATCGGGGTCGTGCCGGATGATGAAAACATCGTCATATCTACAAACCAGGGGGAACCGCTTGTAGGTTCCGATACCATGGCCGGACGCGCCTATATGAATATCTGCAGGAGAATCATTGGTGAAGATGTTCCTTTTATGGATCTTTCCGAAAAGAACGGCATCTTCAGTAAGCTGTTTGGTAAACGCAGGAAGAATTAGGGGGTGGCTTAATTGGGTTTAGCAGACTTTTTTAAAAGAAGAGGGACCGGTAGTATTGCGAAGGACCGTCTGAAACTGGTATTGGTTTCAGACCGTGCCGGATGCTCACCGGAAGTCATGGAGCAAATTAAAAATGATATCATTGCGGTGATATCAAAGTATATCGAAATCGACCAAGAAGGACTGGATATTAAAATAAAGCAGACCGAATCCGAGACACACAACGGCAGCGTACCTGCGTTATTTGCCAATATTCCGATAAAAGACTTAAAGGGCTCGAAGAAGTAAGGATGAATACCGAATGTTCAATATATTCCATATATTCAATTTTAAACAGTATGATTTTAAACGATATAATTATTCGTTGCTTGTCGTAGTTACTATGCTGGTGATGATCGGATCCTTTCTAATCAAACAGGTGCAGACACCGGAGGAGGATTTATTTCAAAAGCAGCTGATCGGTTTTGCAATGGGATTATTTGTCGCGGCAGTCGTCTCCATGATTGATTATCACTTTATTTGCAAATTTTATATTGTTTTGTATTTTATCAATCTAATTCTATTAATTATGGTTAAACTATTTGGTGTAACCATAAATTATGCAACAAGATGGCTCGAGGTAGGCTCCATTCAGTTTCAACCATCGGAACTCAGTAAAATTATCCTTATTCTGTTCATGGCAAAATTGTTTACGATATTTGAACATAGGATTAATAGCTTTTTTGTTATTATCCTATCGGTAATAGCACTTGCAATACCAACCTTTTTAATTCTTACCCAGACAGATTTATCCACAAGTATGGTAATTATGTTTACCTTTGTTATGATGATATTTGCTGCCGGACTCAGTTGGAAAATAATACTTCCGATTTTGGCAATTGGGATACCCAGTATCGCTGTTCTGTTTTGGTATGTACAGCAGGATTATCAGGTATTGCTGTCAACGACACAGCAGGAGCGCGTACTTTCGATCCTGCATCCGGAGCTATATCCGGAAATTATGTATCAACAGGAAAACTCCATACAAGCCATTGGTTCCGGTCAGTTATACGGCAAACTATTTGGCCCTGCCGGGGTACGTGGTTATAATTTTGTACCGATATCGGAAAGTGATTTTATCTTCTCTGTAGCAGGAGAGGAGTTAGGCTTTATTGGCTGCTGCCTTATTATCCTGCTTTTTGCTATCCTGATTTATAAATGTTTAGTCGCGGGGAAAAAAGCTCCCGATCGTATCGGTATGCTGATCGGTGTCGGAATATCATCTATGTTTATGTTTCAGGTATTTGTAAATATTGGTGTTGCCACACAGATATTACCGAACACAGGAATTCCGCTTCCGTTTTTAAGTTCCGGTTTGAGCGGACTTTTAAGCTATATGATTTCCATTGGAATAATTCTAAATATAAGTATACAAAATAAACCAAATCGAAATAACCTACAAGGGAATATTCGATAATTCCATTGTATTAACAAGTAAGTGAATATTCGATGATTTCATTGTATTAAAGCAAGTGAATTAATATTCGTTCACTTGATAGGAATAAAAAAATAACAGGGGGTTGAAAATATGAATATTGGAATGATCGCCCATGATGCTAAGAAAAAATTGATGCAGAATTTCTGCATTGCATATCGTGGAATTTTGAGTAAGAATACTCTTTACGCCACCGGAACGACCGGGCGTTTAATTGAAGAAGTAACGAATTTAAACGTGCATAAATATCTTGCCGGCCATCTCGGCGGAGAACAACAGTTAGGCTCTCAGATAGAGCATAATCAGATTGACATGGTAATCTTTTTACGGGATCCACTGACGAAGAAATCCCATGAACCGGATGTCAATAATATTTTCCAACTGTGTGATAAGCACAACATACCTCTCGCTACCAATTTGGCAACCGCAGAGCTGTTAATTAAGGCTTTGGATCGCGGTGATTTGGATTGGAGAGAACTATATAAGGTTTAATACAGCTTCAACTTCTTACCCATGACAAAGGAGACAGCATTTCTCGTTTCCTTGTATCATAAGGAAAGGAGCCTTGATACGAATGAAAAGAAAATTAATTATTCTCCTTACGTTTGCATGCTTTTCTTTGACCGGATGCCAGAATACTTCCGGAGAAATGCTTGCTTATGAAGAAATGAAAGCTTCCGCTGGTTTTGTTTTTGATAACCAGTTTACGGAGGCTGATTTCTTTGCTGAAAATCTCACCATTATCACGGAGGAAGAGAATCATGGAGAGGATGCCGCTTTAACATCCAAAGCCAGTTTGCTCATTAATAGCACCGATAATGAAGTGATCTATGCAGATCATGTTTATGATCGGATTTACCCAGCCAGTCTGACTAAGCTGATGACGGCTCTGCTTGCTTTACAAAATGGTGAGTTGACGGATACGGTGACCATAAGCTATAATGCATCCCATATAGCAGAACGCGGAGCCAAGCTTTGCGGATTTAAGGAAGGGGATACGATATCCCTGGAAGCGCTGCTTCATGCACTTCTGCTTTATTCCGGAAATGATGCCGGTATCGCGGTTGCCGAGCATATTGGCAAAAGTGAAGAAGACTTTGCGAAAATGATGAATGAAGAAGCAACAAAAATAGGTGCAGTTCATTCTAATTTTGTTAACGCACATGGACTCCATGATGACAATCACTATACAACGGCTTACGATCTCTATCTGATCTTTCATCAATTAATTCAGTATGATACTTTTCTCTCAATCATAAATACTCCAAGTTACAAGGCTGTTTATAAGGACAAAGAAGGAAATGAAAAGCATAAGACTTTCCAGACGACGAATCAATTTCTGAATGGGAAGGCGGAAACGATTCCTGGAATCGAGATTATCGGCGGAAAGACCGGAACCACTTATAAGGCGGGGAATTGCTTAATCTTATTATGCCGGGACAGTAATCAGAAGGAATATATCTCTTTACTGCTAAAATCCTCTAATGCGGACCAGTTATATTCCCAGATGTCACATATGCTAGCCTATATAACTAAAACCGAGTAATCCCTTATGCAAACGGTTTTTTTGTTCTTGTCATACCGAAAAGGAAAATTCATTTGTAAATAGTATAGTAATGAGTAAGCGCGTGAGCCAGGATAAAAATATTGTATCCATCGTAGTAGCAGACGAATTACTGATTTCATCAAGCAATTAGCGGCGAAATTTCATTTTTATAATATAAATCAGTGCCAGAAGCAATACAAATACATAAGAAACACCTATTCTTATAAATTCACAAAGTTTCTGAATGAAATTGAATGAAATGTCCGTTCAAAAGTTAATAATATTAACAAGGAATGGAATTTAACAGTTGTCTTTGCAATATAATTGTACTATAATTAAGTTACAGATACAAAAATCCTATACAAATATTACAAAATAATATTGGCATAGCAAATTTAACGTTGCGCCCATCATAAGGAGGAGATTACAATGATACAGATTATTTCTGGTGAAAAAGGTAAGGGCAAGACAAAAATCCTTATCGAGAAAGCAAACACCGAAGCAAAAGCTGCACATGGAAACATTGTTTATCTTGACAAAAGCAACAAGCATATGTACGAACTAAGTAATAAGATACGTTTAATTAATGTACGAGACCATTTCATTGAAAATCATAGTGAATTTATCGGTTTAATCAGTGGTATCATATCCTGCGATCATGATTTGCAAGCTGTATTTCTTGATAGTTTCTTAAAAATCGCCTATATAAATGATAAAAATATAGAAGAAGTAATGAATAAGCTTTCCAAGATCTCTGATCATTGTAAGGTTGATTTTGTAATTAGCTTATCCAAGAATTATGATCAGCTACCGGAAAGTGTTCAGAAGTATGTGACCGTATCCTTGTAATTCCTGAATTCCATTAGAAAATAATAAAACTAGTTTTTATAGAAGATTATCCTAACCGCCGGCGTCTATACTGCCGGTGGTTTTTTTCTATTGACAAAAGCCTTCTTAATTTTAATACGCAACTGTTTGAAGTCGTTGGTCTTAGACCAATGTATTTTGTGGTCTTATGTACCATTACGTACTTCATCCAAGCATTGCATTTTGTGCAATGCTTGGCGGGACTGCGTGTTGCGAATGAAATTTGTTTCAATTATTGTTGACACATAGATTGTGCAAAGAGGGTCTGTTACCTTCCCTCAGGGAGGTAACAGACCCTCTTACCGTATTCATCTTGTATTGCTGCACCCTATTATCGTATCATTCGTCGTTTCTTAATCTTCCGAAGAAGCTTAGAGAATACAATCCTGCGATACCGACCAAAGCATAAATAATTCTTGATACCATGGTCATATCTCCAAAGATCATTCTAACTAAATCAAAACTGAAAAACCCGATTAAGCCCCAATTGATAGCACCAATGGCTACAAGAATCAGTGCGATATAATCCAAAGTTTTCATTATATTTCCTCCTTTTAGCCTTATGATCACTCTTAATAACATAAATCATTAAGAGAATCTGTTCTTTTCTTATTTTTACCTCTTTTTTGTTATTTATACACCTTGTTCGAGTTTTCTAAGTAGTCAATCAGAAAACTTTTATTTTTTACCATATTTAGGAATATTTGAAAAAGGGCTTTAAAAAATAGGGAAAAGTAAGTATAATAGATTAGAATATCGGAATAGGAGGCGGAAAGCTTGAGCAGAAATCAAAAGGTCGTAAAATTTCGAAAGCGAAAAAGTCTTAATATTGGTATCGCTGTGTTTCTCGTTATTTTCATATATATCATAATTAATATTTACATATATCTTACTAAGAATCATATTTCCATTTATGAGGTACATGAGGGTACTACCGCCCAGGATAATCGTATCACGGGGCTCATACTGCGAAAGGAGAAGGTCATCACCTCGGATGGGGCCGGATATATATCCTATTTTCAGAAGGAAGGCGCGAGAGTTTCGAAGAATTCTTCCGTTTATGCCGTCGATGAAAGCAGGCAGATCGTTGATGTCATTTTAAGCGGTGATGTCCCGATCACCTTATCGAAGAAGAATAATGCTGAAATCAAATACGAAATTATGTCATTTCAAAAAAATTACTCAAAAAGTGATTTCTCCGCTGTCTATAATTTTAAAGAAGAGGCGGATAATTTAGTCCTTGATTTACTGAATACCACTATGCTGGATCACGGACATACGATTCAGGAGGATACCGGCCTTGATTACTCCTATCAAATGTATAAAAGCAAGGCAAGCGGAGTAATCTCTTATTATGTCGATAATTATGAAACGGTTACCGAGAATACGATTTCTTCGGATCTTTTTCAGCGGGATAATTATGATCGGACCAGTCTGCGTACAACAACCATGCTTCCTCCGAACAGTCCGGTCTATAAAATAATTACTTCCGATCAGTGGTCACTTCTGCTTCCGCTCAAGAAAGAGCAGTATGCCGGACTGCAGGAGAAGGAGACCATTAAATTTACGATACGAAAAGACGATGTGGACGCAAAGGCAAAAATCTCCTTGCTACAGAAAGGATCTGAATTTTATGCAAAGCTTACCATGGATAAGTATATGACAAATTATCTGAACGACCGATTCCTGGAGGTTGATCTGAAGATCAATGGGGTAGAAGGGCTTAAGATTCCAAAAACCTCTATTGTTGAAAAGAATTTCTACATGGTACCTCTCGAATATTTTACCGAAGGCGGCGACAGCGGTAAGAGCGGTCTGATCGTGGAACAATATTCGAAAAACGGAGAGGTTTCCTATCAGTTTGTGCCGGTGGATATTTACTATGAGGATGAGATTTACGGTTATGTAGATACGGAAATGTTTGAAGTCGGAACCGGAATCGTTTCGGACGGAAATATGGACCGCTTCACCCTGACACAGATGAATAAACTAACCGGTGTATACTGTGTGAATACCGGCTATTCCGTATTTAAAAGAATTGAAGTCCTCTATGAAGATAAGGAGTATTGCATTATCGAGAAGAATACTCTGAGCGGACTTTCTGCCTATGACCACATTGCACTCGATGGAAGCACCGCAGTGGATCAGGCGATTATTTACTAGAAACAGAGTTTAAAAAGCCAATTTAATTA
This sequence comes from Lachnospiraceae bacterium, assembly GCA_015057615.1. Taxonomy (GTDB): domain Bacteria; phylum Bacillota; class Clostridia; order Lachnospirales; family Lachnospiraceae; genus Mobilitalea. Next base: position 15,207 of record SVEA01000166.1, read on the forward strand.
ACGACTTTAATTTTCACAATTTATGTATTGATAAGTAATTTGAAACATATTTCATGCGCAACACATTGTTCCTAAAGTATTGCAAAAAACGCAATACTTGGAATGAAGTACGTAAAGATACATAAGACCACAAAACACGTGGTCTAGATACCAACGACTTCAAACGATCGCGCATTTAAATACGTTTTTAAATTACTTGGTTTTCTTTGATTTGTGCTAATTGAAGAAGACGATAGGAAGGCTTTTAAACAAGCATGGACTTATGACATTTATATATTACTTTTATTAAAGGAGCGATCATTGTGTTAAAGGATAATATTATTGAAATAGAACGACGGATTCAAGCTGCCTGTGACAGAGCTGGCAGGGACCGGTCCGAGGTTACTTTAATTGCTGTCAGCAAGACCAAACCGGTTTCCATGATTCGTGAAGCATACGATTGCGGGATGCGTCACTTTGGCGAAAATAAGGTACAGGAGCTCGCACAGAAATACGAAGCATTGCAGGATGCCTTTGCAGAGGATATCTACTGGCATCAAATCGGGCATTTACAAAGGAACAAGGTCAAATCTGTGATGGATAAGGCGGTTCTTATTCATTCGGTGGATTCCCTGCGCTTAGCCCTACAGATTGAACAGGAGGCAGCGAAGAAAGATCTCCTGTGTGATATCTTAATTGAAGTAAATGTCTCCGGCGAAGAAAGCAAATTTGGAGTAAGCGTGGAGGAAGCTTTACCGCTCATCCAAGAAGTAGTAAAATTGGCCCATATTCGAGTCAGAGGCTTAATGACAATCGCACCAAATAGCGAGAAACCCGAGAAAAATAGGGAGTATTTCAAAAAAATGCGAGAATTATATGTTGACATCAAAACCAAAAACATTGATAATGATGATAACGAGAAAATATGGGACAAGTCTGCGAATGGCAGTCCGACGAAAGAAAATCTTGAATGTAATTTTTCTAGTTACTTTAATATACTTTCCATGGGAATGACCGGAGATTTCGAAGTGGCAATTGAAGAAGGTGCTACCATGGTGCGCGTTGGAACCGGCATCTTTGGTGATCGCCAGTATTATAGGGAGTAATTAGAGATGGAGATAGGAGAATCGATCAATGGCAAATATTTTAAAAAACTTTTTGAATTCCATGAAGCTTACAGAAGATGACGATTACGAAGATTATCTTGAAGAAGAGGCGGAAAAGGAACAAAGAAAAGCAAAACGTCTTGAAAGGATGGCACAGAAAGCAGAAGCAACCGAAGAGCTACCCAGAAACCAATCACCGATTGCAACGAATGAGATCCGAAAGGAGAGGGTGTCCAGGATGGAAAGAAGTTCATCGAATAAAGTTGTTCCGATTCGCACCATTGCAAAAGGACTTGAGGTATGTATTATGAAGCCCACCTCCTTTGAGGATTCACAGGAAATCTGCGACATGCTGCTATCGGGAAGGGCAACCGTAATCAACCTGGAAGGCTTTGACGATAAGCTGGCACAACGGACCATGGATTTTATCTCCGGTTCGGTTTATGCCATTAATGGAAAACTGCATCGAATCTCGAATTGTATCTTTATCGTTTCTCCGGATACGGTAGATATTTCAGGGGATTACCTTGATTTGATTCAGGAACAGGGATTTGAACCACCAACATTTCACTCTCAATTTTAAGGAAACTTACGCATATGGATAAAGAGGAACAATTATTACGCAGACGCCTTCTAGACTTGGCAAATACAAGTTACTATAAAGGCATCTGCGTATTCTCTGATTTTTTGAATTTAAATGAACAAAGTATTTTTCACAGTATGAAAAATGAATTACCTGCAATACAATATGATCTCTATGGCGGATTCCCGGATGCGGAAAGAAAGACGATCGCTTTTTGTGGATATGCTCCCGGTATAGAGCAGGAGGATATACCTTATCCCATCACCTGTATACGAATTCGTCCCCGAAATAAGAGGTTCAGTGATTCCCTTTCTCATCGTGATTTTCTTGGTGCGGTGCTTAATCTTGGTATCGATCGAAGCAAGCTCGGTGATATCTTAATGGAAGAGAATGAGGGATATTTATTCTGTACGTCATCCATACATGCATTTATTACGGAGCAGCTAATTAAAGTGAAGCATACGATGGTAACTGCCGAAGTCATAGAGCCAGGGGAATTTCATTATGAACCAAAGCGAAAGGAGATCGTCGGTACCGTTTCTTCCGCCCGTTTAGACAGTATTCTCTCGGTTGCCTTCAAACGTTCAAGAAGTAGCATGACCGGTCTGATCGAAGGCGGAAAGGTATATGTAAACAGTAGGGAAGTCCTATCGAACAGCTATGTATTAAAGGAACAGGATGTTGTATCCGTACGAGGATACGGTAAATTTATTTATGCCGGAACCTCCTATCAGACAAAAAAAGGGAGGTATTCCGTGAAGGTACTTCTGTATACCTGATATGCATTTTCTTGAAATATATTGTTAAGGAGGATGGCATAACCAAAGTCGGATCGGATATGGTTATGCAATTTTTAAATGAATGAAGCAGGCAAAGCACTGGAGATAAAAGTAGATAATAAATTAGCGTATGAAATTAGAATAGAAGAAAGCTATCGTTTCTTATCAGAAATATTACAGTCGCTCGATATGCAAAACCGAAAGTTTATGATTCTAACGGATCGTAATGTCGGTAAGCTTTATGCAGAGCAGGTTGAAAAAGCTCTTCGCCCCATTGCGAAGTCGGTTGCCGTTTATCCGTTCCCCGCTGGGGAGAAAAGCAAGAATCTAGATACCGTCAAGGACTGCTATGAGCAGTTGATCCTACATGGCTTTGACCGTAAGGATATCCTGATTGCCTTAGGCGGAGGAGTTGTCGGGGACTTAACCGGCTTTGTCGCCTCCACCTATCTAAGAGGGATTCGGTTTGTTCAGGTTCCAACTACCCTGCTTGCCATGGTGGATTCCAGTATCGGAGGAAAGACCGGCGTTGATTTTAACGACTACAAGAACATGGTAGGTGCCTTCTATCAGCCAAAGCTGGTATATATCAATCTGGCTGCTTTAAAGACCCTTCCGGCAAACCAGTATTATTCCGGAATGGGCGAGATTATCAAGCATGGATTAATTAAGGATTGCAATTACTACACCTGGATCAAAGAGCATACGGCGCAGATCAAAGCGAAGGATTATACTACCCTTGCCAAGATGATTTATAGAAGCTGCCGGATCAAGAAAGAAGTCGTTGAGGAGGATCCAAAGGAAGCCGGTGTCCGGGCACTATTAAACTTCGGCCACACCATTGGACACTCGGTTGAAAAGCTTAAGAACTTCACCTTACTTCACGGAGAATGTGTTTCGATCGGAATGGCTGCGGCTGCTTATATTTCACTTCAACGGGGAGATATAACCGAGGGACAGTACAAAGATCTGTTGCAGACCTTACAAGCATTTGAGCAGCCGATAACGGTTCAGGGGTTAGATGTGGAGGCTGTTTTAGAAGCAACTAAGCTGGATAAGAAAATGGATGCCGGACAGATCAAATTCATCCTTTTAAAAGAGATCGGAGAGGGGATTATCGATACCACCGTATCAGAAAAGGAGATCCGTGAGGCAATTCAATCTGTTATGATAGAGGAAAGGTAAGACGCAGAGAAAGCTTCGGCTGATTTGCTTTTATTACAAAAAGAGAATTCGGTGGACAGGTATGAATAGTCTCGCATAGAAACTGCGAGCCATTACAAGAATAGCAAAAGCAGCTATTCTTCCGGTTTTATGCCCAAAAAGCATGGGCGTTAGTATGAATATAAGCCTGCGGCACAAAGTTGCAGGTAGTCAAGAAAGGGCATGGAGATTATTATGAAAGAACATATCAGACATTTCATCTATTTATGCATCCTGATCGTCATTGACCAGGCATCAAAATATTGGGCGAAGGCTGCTTTATCGGCAGGCAACGCGATTACAATCATCCCAAAGGTATTAAAGCTTCAATACCACGAGAACAGCGGTGCCGTCTGGGGAATACTGCAGGGAAAAGCTGGCGCCTTAAGTATCTTAACAATTTTTATCCTTGCCGCCCTGTTTTTTGTCTATCTGCATATCCCGAAGGATAAGAAGTACACCGTATTAAAGCTGGTATTTCTATTGATTGCAGCCGGCGCTGTCGGCAATATGATCGATCGTATCCATTATAACTATGTCGTTGACTTTATTTATTTTGAATTAATTAATTTCCCGGTATTTAATATCGCGGACAGCTATGTAACCGTAGCCTCTGCTCTGATTATTATTTTAGCGATTTTTTATTATAAGGACGAAGATCTGGCTTTTTTGGAACAGATGTTTCGTAAGAAAAAGACGGGAAAGCAGGATAATGCCAATCGATAGGATACGATACACTATTTTTAGGAAAGGATTCGATCTACCATGGAAGAGGATTTATTAGAATTATCCGAAGAGGATCAGGGAATCGAACGGATTGTAGAAGAAAAATATAATGGTATTCGTATTGATAAATATCTTTCGCAGGTGCAGGAGGAGCTTTCCCGCAGCTATATCCAGAAATTAATCGACGATGGTAAGGTTCGAATGGAGGGCAAGCCCGTAAAATCAAATTTAAAGGTCAAAACCGGTGCAAGGGTGGTTTATTACATTCCTGAGGCAAAAGAGGTCGAAATCGTCCCGGAAGACCTTCCCATCGACATCATATATGAAGATAAGGATATTATTCTTATTAATAAACAGAAAGGGGTCGTTGTACACCCTGCCGCAGGCCATGCAACTGGCACCTTAGTAAATGCCTTACTCTATCATTGCAAAGGGGAGTTATCCGGAATCAACGGTATTATGCGTCCAGGCATCGTTCACCGTATTGACCGGGACACCACAGGCATCCTTGTAGCATGTAAAAATGATAAAGCCCATGCATTTATTGCCGAGCAGTTAAAAGCCCATACCATCAAACGCCGCTACCAGGCAATTGTATATCAGCCATTTAAGGTGGAAAGTGGAAGAATAGAGGCTCCGATCGGCAGGAATCCAAAGGACCGTAAGAAGATGGCGGTCAATTATAAAAACGGCAAATATGCTGCGACCAACTATATTGTATTAGAAAACCTAAGCACAAAGTATGCCCATATCGAATGCTCCTTAGAAACCGGACGTACGCATCAGATTCGTGTTCATATGGCAAGCATTCATCACCCCCTGGTCGGTGACACGGTATATGGTCCGGACAAAGATCCCTTCCATCTTCAGGGACAGGCACTGCATGCCGGGTCACTCGGCTTTATTCATCCCACCACGAAAGAATACGTTGAATTTAGCGTACCGCTTCCGGATTATTTTACAGAATTATTAGTGAAATTAAGACATAAGGGGTAGCTTTCATTGAAAAGAAAAATTATTGATATCTTAATTGAATGGAAAGATCTTGCGATAGATCAAAAGGAGCGTAAACCTATCCTTCTGCTCGGAGCAAAGGGGGTGGGAAAGACTTTTCTTGCCTATGATTTTGCAAAATCTTTTTTTGAGCATATCACCTATCTTAACTTTGAACAGGACAAAAGCTTAAGCACAAGCCTGCTCCGGTATTATTTATCAAAAAGGGAAGAATCCCTACAGGATAACCATATCCTAATTCTGGATGAAATTCCTTCCGAACCGGAAGTGATTTCGTCCATTCTGCATTTACAGACCTCCGGCGCTTTTCCTTATATTCTGACAGCTTCCAGTTCGCCGGTTCCAAAAGAGTATCAAGAACGGTTTCTGACGCTTCCCGTCTATCCGATGGAATTTGATGAATTTTTAATTGCGACGGCAAATGAATGGTATATTGAAGTAATTACGAACAACTTTATCTCGAGTAAAAAGATTCCGGACATCGTACATAAAGAGCTTTTGACACTATTTCATCAATATCTGCAAATCGGCGGAATGCCTGCTGCGGTGAATGAATATATCAATATGTCCTCCCTGATTAATATTCCCGAGCAGCATCAGAATTTGATCGGTTCCTATCATGATTTTATCGTCAGGGACCATTCGGAAAGTGATGCGCTTAAGATGAATCAGGTCTTTGATTGCATTCCTCTTCAACTGTTAAAAAACAATAAAAAATTTCAATATAAATTGATTCGAAAAGGTACCACCCACGCCATGTATCAGGAGGCAATCCATAAACTGACCGAGAGATCCTATACGATTCTCTGCAGCAAACTACCAAGCGAGGCGCTTTCCGATGGTAATGTATTCTTTCATAAGAATCCGGCGGCGGATGCGTCAAATACGAATTTTAAGCTGTATCTTGCCGATATAGGTCTACTCTATACCAGATTGACCGAAGAGATCGGCAAGGGCAGTCATGCTGCGAATGAAAAACTTTCGAAGAACCGAAAGAAAGCACTGCTTGAAAATTATACGGCGCAGGCTCTACAGGCAAGAGGTTATCCCTTTGCCTTCTGGGAGTCCGATTCCACGGCGAAAATAGATTTTATTATCCAGAAGGATGGCAATCTTCTTCCGATCGAGATTCATTGCAGCGATAACACCCGGTCGAAGAGCATCAGTGTATTCCGGCAAAAATGTGATATCCCCTATGCAATCAAAATCTCATCCAGAAATTTTGCCGATACCAACCAAATAAAATACATACCATACTATGCAGCTTTCTGTATTTAAAGGCATTATTTCCCAAATTACATAGAAATTATTGTGAAACAGTTGACAAATATTTTCTATTAAGGTAGTATATAGGATATGCTGCATTAACTACCATTGTAGTTATTTTAGTAGGATATTTCTGCGTTTATTCTACAACTGTATTATATACCTTCCTTGTACAAGCTCTATAGCAATAATTCTCCTTGGGCGAATTTAACGAACATCATTGATTATGTTGATTATTGCATTTCATACGTAAGAAAAGATAGATTTTCATTGATGCTACAATTGTAGAACGAGTTAATTAGTGTAAAAGGGGTGTAACAAATCATGGCACAGCCAGAAATACGCCTTCATGAAGGCGAACTTAATGTTATGGAATTATTGTGGTCAAATAAAGCTTTGGCTGCAAAGGATATTTCAAAAATTATTAAGGAATATATTGGTTGGGAGAAGAACACGACCTATACGGTAATTAAGCGCCTTATTGATAAAGGTGCTGTGAAGCGTGAGGAGCCTGGATTTATCTGCAGGGCTACGATATCCAAGCGAGCGGTACAAAACATTGAGACAAAAGCATTATTAAATAAACTCTATAATGGATCCTTAATTACATTTTTAAATGAGTATCTAAAGAACCAGGAGTTATCCCGCTCTGAGATCATGGAACTGGAGCGTATCTTGGGAGAAAAAAGATTTTAAATATTACATATAAAGCAGGAGAGTCAAAAGCCGATTCATAAAATCAGCTTTTGACTCTCTTTTTATTTCTTTATTGAACATAATTCCGGGAGGTGGTAAAATATGGTTGTACCAAACAATCGTGGTGCTGCTACGAATACGATCATGCAGCAAGAAAGGTGGTTAATGATGAAGTATTTGAAAAGGTTTCTTTCTTTACTACTTGCTCTGGCCCTTGTTCTACTGCCGGTCACACCGGCTGCCGCCAGTTTACTGCCGGAGGGTGAAATTAATTTTGAGGGTTACACCGTAATCATCCATACGAATGATACGCATGCAAGAGCTGTTCCCAACAGCGGCCAGAACCAGATGGGCTTTACCGCAGTAAGTGCTTTGAAGCAGTATTGTGAAAAAGCAAACGTCAAGGTGATCCTTTTGGATGCCGGGGATACCTTGCACGGATTGCCCTTTGCGAACCTTGTTGAGGGAAAAAGCATCGTTGATCTTATGAATTTAGCCGGTTATGATGCCATGACTCCCGGAAATCATGATTTTAATTATGGTACCGACACGCTGACAAAACGATCGATCGAAATGAAGTTTCCTTTGTTGTCTGCAAATATCACAAAGAAGAGCGACGGTTCGGATTATCTTCAGAAGCATACCGTGATCGAGCGAAACGGAAAGAAATTCGGTATCTTCGGATTATCGACTCCGGAGACTGCCTATAAGACGAACCCAAAAAATGTAGAGGACGTCATCTTTGGTGATCCCGTTGATGCAGCGAAAAAGGAAGTTGAAGAATTGCAGGCTCTGGGTGTTGATGTTATTATAGCACTGGCTCATTTAGGCGTAGATGAGGGAAGTGAATATACCTCGAAGCTAGTTGCTGAAACCGTGGACGGTATTGATTTAATCGTTGACGGTCACAGCCATTCCACCTTTGAAAAAGGCTATAAAGTAAAAGACACCTTAATCGTCAGCACCGGTGATTACATACAGCATATTGGCGTAGTTGCCATTGATCCGGAGGGTAATATCAAAGGCGCTGGTCTGATCGATCAGACTCTATTTACCCAGACTGATCCTACCATTGATAAATATGTAGAATCCTACAATATAAAGCTTGAAAAACTTTTATCCGAAGTTGTCGGCTATACCAAGGTCGAGCTGGATGGTGTCCGTGAGCATGTACGTGCCGTTGAGACCAATCTGGGTAATCTGGTGACGGATGCATTCCGTTGGAAAACCGGAGCCGATGTAGCCTTCACCAATGGCGGCGGTATCCGTGCATCCATTGATGCCGGTGATATAACAAAGAATGAAATCGTAACCGTCTTCCCCTTCGGCAACTTTATTGTAACGAAGAAGGTTACCGGAGATACAATTATAAAAGCTTTGGAGCATGGGGTTCGGGTCTATCCGGAGCTAAACGGAGGCTTTCCGCAGGTATCCGGAATAACCTTTACTCTGGATCCGTCCAAACCGGCAGGCAGCCGCGTATCGGATGTGAAGATCGGCGGCAAGGCAATTGATCTTAAGAAGGAATATCTACTGGCTACGAATGATTTCGTAATTGCCGGCGGGGATGATTATACGATGTTAGCCGATATCCCTATCGCCAATGAATTTGGTTCCATGGAAGATCTCATCATTGAATATTTACAGGAGATCGGTGAAGTCAATCTTCAGACGGAAGGCCGTGTTACCGTCTTGAATCCGGCAGAAACAAAAGAGGAACAAGAAGAGCCGGAAGGAATTAAAGAGAAGGAAGGAACTAAAGAAATTGAGGAAAGTAAAGATATAAAAGAAGTTGAAGAAAGTGAAAAAGTCGAGAAAAAATTCTTCATCTATATCATCAAGAAAGGCGATACGCTTAAAAAAATTGCAAGAAATCTGTTTGGCAAGGAAAATGATTGGAAACAGATTTATAAGTGGAATATAGACAGCATCGCAAATCCGGATCGGATTCGCATCGGGCAGGAATTAATTATCTATTCAAATTAACAATAACAACGTGATCGTCGAAACCTGCTAAGGCATCCGCAGGAATTAACCATTTGTATGGATTAACAAAAAATGTAATATTGGAAAGACAGGTTGTTCATTTTGTGGCCTATGCGAATAAAGGTATATTGGTACGATTATAGCATACAAAATGAATGATCTGTCTTTTGATTTTGTGTCTTCTGTTATTTTTTAAGCGCTTTCCTCGTACAATTAACTACCAGTTTTGAATGAATTACGCCGGGACACAATAATAGAAAATGAAAAGGAGGTATTGTATGAGCAAAAATAAAAGTGTTATGCCGGAAAGCGATAAAATGGAATTTGCAAAAGAGCTTGGCGTATATGATAAAGTAAAAACAAGTGGTTGGGGAGAGGTTTCTTCAAAAGATTGCGGCAATATTGTTAAGAAGGCTATAGAAAAGCAGAACAAGCAAGAAAGTAATTAATCATTCGTAAATAAAATACAAGTAACTGGCTTCGTTTCAAGGTTTTCAGGCAATGAATCGTAGTCAGTTTTTTTGTATTTAAAACCAATATTAAACCCGGTTATCGTCCGGTATGAATCGCGTGGCTTCGTATGGTATACTGCAATTATGAAAGATGTAAAAGCAAGCGGGCTATCTCACCATTCATCGAATTCCCTTCTATACAAGACGCGCATCTGTGTTAACAAGAAATATGGTATACTTTCGTTATGAAAAATAACAAAATACATTTCGATTATGGGAGGATATGGTATAATGAAAGATGAATGAGGAAATGCAAGATAAAACATTTTTATTTCGAATAAAATGTATAAAAAGGAGGGTTATGTATGGCAAAATATGAAAGAACCATCACGGGTCAATTTGAAGATGTGATCCGTCGACTGCAAAATGCGATCGAAGCCAGTGCTATCTCAATGAATCTCGTGGATGAAAGTTATTATTCTTCCGGTGATACCAAGATAGCGGTCCGGGTATATGATAAATATTTTATGAGAAACAAAAACAGAGCAAGTCTCAGTCTTACCGCTGTCGGTAATGGCAACAAAATCTTCATTTCAGCCATTGGTGCCGGCGGAGGACAAGGAGTTTTCTTCAATTTCAGTTGGGGTGCTGAAGAACAACTGGTCGATGTCGTGCGAACATGCATCGAACGAATGAACTAGACCATCATACGAAAAAGATTTTGGAAGGAGTCCTATGTCACAGAATTCTCTCGCTATTTTTGATCAACTTACCGCAGATTGGTTTCGCCGTACACTCGGTAAACCGACTGCCGTACAAGATGCCGCATGGCCTGCAATCTCCTCCGGCGTACACACCCTGGTATCCGCACCAACCGGTACCGGCAAGACGCTGTCCGCTTTTCTTGTGTTTATAGACCGGTTCCTGGCAGAGGCACGCTCCAGCACGCTAAAGGAAGAGCTTAAGCTCATTTACATCTCACCGCTTAAATCCCTTGCTGGTGATATAAGAGAAAATCTGCGCTGTCCGCTGAATGGTATTTATGAGGAAGAGCGTAAGCAAAATCCTTCTGCAAAAAACAGCTTTTCGGAATTAAAGATTGCGATACGTACTGGGGATACCCCGCAGAACGAACGCCGCAGTATGATTAAACATCCTCCGCATATCCTGATTACCACACCGGAATCGCTTTTTCTAATGCTGACGAGTAAATCCGGTAGAAAGATATTAGGCACCGCACAAACCGTTATTATTGATGAACTACATGCGCTCATTGACTCGAAGCGCGGCGCCCATTTGATGCTGTCCCTTGCCCGCTTGGACATGCTCTGTGCGAAACCGTTACAGCGAATCGGACTGTCTGCTACCATCGAACCGCTTAGTCTGGCAGCAGAATATCTATCCTGTGATCCGGTTACCGTTATCGCGCCTGCGATGCAAAAGAAGGTACAGCTGGAAGTAACCAGTCCATGGTCTGAGACGAGCTTTTTGCAGAGAGATTCGTTCTGGCACGGGCTTGCTCAAACAGTGGTTGAGCTTTGTAAGGAATCGCGAAGTGTGATTGCCTTTGTTGAAGGCCGTGCCTATGCAGAAAAGCTTGCCTATCAAGTAAATCTATTGGCAGGGGAGGGATTTGCCAGAACCCATCATGGAAGTTTATCAAAAGAGCAGCGTTTTGAGGTGGAAGACGAGCTGCGAAATGGTAACCTGCGCTTATTATGTGCTACCTCCTCAATGGAATTAGGTATTGATGTTGGGGATATCGATCATGTCTTCCAGATCGGCTGCCCGCGTTCCGTTTCCAGTACGATGCAGCGGCTGGGACGTGCCGGACATAACCCGGATCGTGTCAGTGTCATGCATATATTTCCGCGAACAGCAACGGAAAGCCTGTACTGCGGGATGACTGCGGAGGTGGTACGAAACGGTGAACTGGAGTATTCCCGCCCACCGAGATTGTGCCTGGACGTACTTGCACAGCATCTGGTATCCATGGCAGCAGGGGAGGGATATGACCTGGAGGATGTCATGGCGCTATTACCGAGAGCGTATCCTTTTAAAATGGTAACGAGGGAGGATGTAAAGGATGTTTTATGTATGCTGGCCGGAGATTTTGAACATGAGCGCAATATCCCGGTGCGTCCAAGGCTTCTATATGACCGCATCCATGAACATATCGACGGGGATTCCTATAGCCGTATGCTGGCGATATCCGCAGGTGGAACGATTCCGGATAAGGGTCTGTACTCGGTAAAAACTGAAAACGGAGTAAAGCTTGGGGAGGTAGATGAAGAATTTGTATTTGAAGCGCGTCTCGGGGACAAATTCCTGCTGGGTGCATTTGCCTGGCAGATCAACAGCATTCAAAAAGATACCGTCGTAGTGTCGCAGTCCTCAATGTATGGTGCAAGACCACCTTTCTATAAAGCAGAAATTATTGGACGGCGGCTGCAGACCGGTATCGCTTTCGGCAAAATATTAAGAAAACTCAGTAATGCTTTGGAAAAGGATACTCTTTTACAGGAACTACATCAGCTGGGTCTTGACGCTGCCTGCGCGCAGATAGCGCTTGATCTGATAAAGAGACAAATGGAAGCTACGCAGGGTCTGCCGGATGATCGTACCATCGTAATCGAGCATTTTCGCGATGAAACAGGAACCCACCAGATGATGGTGCATTCTGTCTTTGGACGGCAGGTAAATGCGCCTCTTGCAATCCTTGTCCGAGAAGCTGCTAAGCGCCATATCAAAACAAATATCAGCTGCTTTGATGATGATGACGGATTTTTATTATTCCCCTATGGCGAGTATGAATTGCCGGAGGGCCTATTACAGAGTATTTTACCGGAAACAGCCCGTCCGATTTTGGATGCCGTTCTCCCAGCAACACCGGTATTTAACATGACCTTTCGATATAATGCAGCCCGTGCTCTCATGATGGGTGTACGTAAATTCGGACGGCAGCCGCTGTGGATCCAACGCCTGCGCAGTGCGCAGATGATGGATTCCTTAATGAAATACAAGGATCACCCTCTCATCCGCGAGACGAAGCGGGAATGTCTCGAGGATCACTGGGACCTGCAGGGAGTAGAAGATATCCTTAGCGGCATTCAATCCGGATCCATCCAGGTGCGGGAGATATTTCTTGAGAAGCCATCGCCTATGTCACTGCCGTTACGGCGTCAGACGGAAGCAACGATGATGTATGATTATACACCAACTCCCATGGGTGTTCATATTGCGGCGGAGGAAGCGCTGAAGGAGACACAGATGATTCCCCCATCCCCGGAGCAATTGGCATCTGTATCCGAACGCAGACGTTTACCGGAGGATGAGAAGCAGCTGCACTCCCTCCTTATGATCGAAGGAGATCTCATAGCAGGAGAATTAGACATCCCGATCGAATGGCTGGAAATGCTTGCCCAGGAGGAACGGGTGCGTTACATCGAACCCGGACTATGGATCGCAGCCGAGCATGCCGATAAATATGCCGCCGCTTTGGAAGATGCAGACCGGCAGGCAAGATTACAGATCGTACTGCGGTTGTTACGCTACCGCGGGGCATGGACTCCGGAGCTCCTAGCAGAACGTTACCTATGGACGGAGAAGATCTCTGGGGATTTACTGAGTGAATTATGTAAAGAGGGCAGTGCGGTAAAAAGTGACGGGCTCTATTATCATATAGAGCTATACAATCGAGCACGAAGGGAAACAATAAAAAGCCGACGTAAACAGATCAAGACAGTGCCTGCCGAACGTTATGCTGCACTTCTGGCAGACCAGGTACGAATAACGGCACCACCGATGGAACAGCTGGAAAAAGCACTCAACCGATTAAGCGGACGCCCTTATCCGCCGGCATGGTGGGAGAGTGTCCTTCTGCCATCCCGGATAGGAGGCTACCGGCCGGACCTGCTGGATAACCTACTCGCACAGGGAAATCTGTTCTGGCATATGACAGAAGGTTTCGAGCTTAGTTTCCACCGATATGAAGATATTGACTGGGAGGAAGATATGTCTACGGTATCCGATGCTTTGGACGGTAATGAGAAGATTATCTATGAAGCTCTATTAAAACGTGGTGCCAGCTTTATGCAGAGACTTTCCAGCCTGATTGAAGGCGCCTCCGTATATGATGTCCTGATTGAACTTACCGAGAAAGGTCTTGTATGTGCGGACAGCTTTCTACCGGTCAGGCACTGGATGAAGAAAGAAGAGCTGCAAAAGGGAACCGTACGGCAGCGTGTTACTGCCCGCAGCAAAGCGCGAACATCTGGAAGATGGGAAATATCACGTCCCCTTACACCGCTTACCGTAGAGGAGCAGTTAGAGCGTATCTTTGATTTTGTTGTAATCCTATCCAAGGAAACCCTGCAAAACCTGCCTCTGGTACAAAAACTATCCTGGGCAAAGGCATTGGAGACCCTGCGCATATGGGAGTATACCGGACGTGTCCGCAGGGGGTATTTTATCGAAGGATTATCCGGAATCCAATTTATTCGGGATAAGGATTTTGTCGGAGTCATACGGGAATTCGAACATCCGCGGGATGAAATTATCTGGCTGTCTGCAGTCGATCCCGCCCAGCCATGGGGCAAAACCCTTCCGCACATGGAGGAAAGAGCCTTTATAAATGTTCCAGGAACCATCGTTGCATTACGCGGTGGGATACCGGCAGCAGTTTTTGAACGGCAGGGTAAGGTATTGCGATGCTTTGAGGATGCAGCAACGATACAGGAAGCCTTACGGATATTTACCGCAGACTATAATGCACACCGTATCTTACCGTTGCAAAATCGTTTGGTTGTAAAGCAATATCCTCATGAAATGGAAGATGCACTCGTTCAATCCGGTTTTCTAAAAGAAATTCAGGATTATGTACTGTACAGAAATTGAAAAGCATTTTAGGCTAATCATTTAAAATAATTGTTAATTTGTGGTATAATTTTTTAGCCTATATTTATTTGCAATTGACGAATATGAAATAGAAAATATGCAGCAGGAGGCTTAATAGTGGAAATTCAAACATGTACAAAACAGTCTTTTTTCGTTATCGGTAAGGAAGGCTCCACAAAGGATGGAAAAGATTTTATACAAAGATTATGGAATGATGCCAATTCTCACTTTCAAGAAGTGGCTGAATTAGCTAAAAAAGATGAGAATGGTAACCTGATCGGGATATGGGGTGCGATGTCTGATTTATCGCGTTCTTTTAAACCATGGGAGAATAATTTTACAAAAGGTCTTTATCTTGCAGGAGTTGAAGTGACAGATGATTCCAAAGCACCACAAGGTTGGGTAAAATGGACAATTCCGTCCTACGAATATATCTATGTTAAAAGCGAAAGCTCCTCCACCTTTGCAGATGTTATTAAATATTTAGAAGGAAAAGGCATTTCACTTGCCGGTGCAGTTCATGATTTTACTTGTCCTGAAACCGGACAAGGTTATATATTTTTCCCGATACGTAAATTATAAAGAATAAAGAAGAGGTAGTATTATCTTATCAATTGCGAATGTGGCAACAGCGATTAAAAGATTATGGAGGGAAAAATGAATAATGAATTTTGGACAGCATTAGATAATTTAGTAAATCAATCAGAAATTGTTATTGATAGACCAAAAGGTACAGCTCACCCAAAATATTCTGATTTTATTTATAAAGTGGATTATGGTTTCTTGAAAAATACTACTTCAATGGACGGCGCAGGAATAGACGTATGGGTTGGAACGGATGAAGAGAAGAGTATTGATGCAATAATGTGCATTGTTGATATGCTGAAACGCGATTCGGAAATAAAGATACTAATTGGATGCACAGAAGAAGAAAAGAAAATAATTTACCAAACACATAATGAATCAGAATATATGAAAGGTATTTTATTACGACGAGAGAAATAAATTATTAACTAATTGTAAAATTGAGGTGGAGAAGAAAGAAGAAGCAAGTGGAATGATGGAGTATTTCATGATTTGTAAAGAGTAAATTTTATTGATATGCCAGAATACGTTGTAGTATCTTTAAGCATTTGAAGTGTTGTAAAACTATGGTGTAATCTTTGTATGTTCCACTTCATATATAATGGCAAAAGCGAAGTGGATAATTTATGTTATTGGTGGGTGATTGAAATTTATTTATATCATTATTTCGATAAAACAATCGGACCATTTGTCAACTTGTCAGACGTACCGATTGATGAAGCAAAATCTATTCTTGATACAATAAAAGTAACAAAACCAAATTCCCAATGTGCTCAAAGACATGATAAGTATGTGGAGTATAGACGTAATTGCGAAAATATAATCCGCTCCGAATTTGCCAAGAAAGGGGGCATTATAAATCGGACATCACCGCATTATATGGTGATTGAACATAGCCCATGGCTAAGCACTTGGTTTGAAAACAGCGCCTATATAAAAATTCCTATTGAGGAATTTGAAAAAAAGACTATTTCATTTACTTACGGTGATTCAATGCCGACATTTAGTCCGACAATTAATGATGGAAAAGAATATCGAAAAAAGCTTTATACTTATGATGAAATATTAAAAGTTATTGAGAAGTATGGATTGCCACAGGATTGGAATGATGATGGAAAATACGGTCCAGAACGATATATTGAAGCTCATATATGGAGCGATGAAACAATTAATAGGTACCGCTAATAAGCGAATATTTTAAGAATGGAGCGATTGAAGAAGGGACTTTGCCAGGAAAAGAAAATATTTTGATTGTTCATGTATAGGAGGTTTTCGGTTGAATTATTATGAAATAACTTCAAATTATTATTCAAAATGGTTAGGTAAGGATAATAGTTTAGATATAGCCAGTGAACAGTGCCAATTTATATATTCATCCGAGCGGAATAAAATCCAATTTGGTTATGCAACTCGGTATGACCTTATTTTGTTTTATCAACCAAATAGAATGATTGTTTCTTATGGGAATAAAATGTTGCCATATTTAGAAGATTTAAAAAGGCGAATACAAGAGTTTACATCATTAGAAGAGATCAAAGACACTTTAAATAATAGTTTGGGAAAAAAGGTAAACCACAGCTTAAAATTTGTTTTTAATAAATTTCCAACCTATGAAATAAAATCCGTTGTTTTGAAAGAAAATCAGTACTATGAATATCTTGAATTTTACAAGAGAACCAATCCGAGTTGTACAAATACCGATTGGTTGGAAGAGTATTTTATCGGCATGACCAAGGAACGTACATGTTGCGGATTTTTTCTGGATAAAAATCTTGTTAGCTGTACCGATTCACCTTGTATGCCCTATATGTCTGATGCTGTTCAAGAAATTGGTATAAATACGATAGAAGATTACAGAGGTAGAGGATATGCAACCGACGCATGTGTATTATGTGCTCAAGAAATTATAAAAAATGGAAAATGCCCACAATGGTCAACATCGATAGAAAATATGGCGTCTCAAAAACTAGCTAGAAATGTTGGATTTATTAAATTTGCAGATGTATTAACTGTTACATTATAGAATAAAATAAGCTTAACATTTGTGATTATAATTAATTCACATTCGTATTTAATTACAAGTTAGGAGAATGCAAAATGAAATAGAATAATAATTATAAAGCGACAAATGGTATCTGAACATATGGGAAATAGCCCATACTTTATGTATTCTTCTTCAGAAGATTTTAAATATGGGTTGGCTCGTGCTGAGGAGCGCAACTCCAGGTTATTTGTTGCCAAGGATAGTTAAAAAGCTGACTGCATTCGTAGAAGTAACAAGCAATGGTGAAAACTTTGTTACCGAAGTCGATACTATGAGTAATATTTGTGGAGCTTTTTGCCTTCCTGAATACCGCGGGAAGAACATCTATCAGAATTTATTAAATTTTACAATAGCGAAGTTAGAAGGAGAAGGATATAAGATTCTAGGAGTAGACTTTAAGAGTTTTAACCCTACTGTATATAGTTTCTGGCTTAAATATTTTATTGCCTATACGAATAGTGTGGTTCGTAGAATTGATGAATGTGCATTACACGATTAATACCTGGCCATCTTATCAATAATATTAGAATGGTTGGAATATGCTGGAACTGGTAAGAAAACTCGGAATGGGAATTGACAACCATAAAAAGTAGTGATAATATAAATATGCTGTACGACTGACGGAAGTGGAATTAACCACAGGAAGTACAGCATATTTGAAAGCCGACCGTCTGGGCATGATGCTTGGATTGGTGGGTCTTTTTTATTGGATTCCGAATGTCACCAGTGCCATTTGGAGAAACGTTTGAATCATGAGCAGAGTAGGATTTTGTGCGTA
>SVEA01000167.1 GCA_015057615.1 Lachnospiraceae bacterium
AAAATAAAGTAACTAATAAACCAAAAAGTGTCAGTAACCAGTTTTCATTCATAGTGGTGCGGCAAACGCATGAGGGATTTGACACCTTAATCATGTTTATATGTCTAATCGAATCTATACTATCACAAATTGTCGGAATAGAGAATACGTATTCGTAAAAATATTAATTGAAAGGCAATGGTAAGTTACTGTTCACACCCCATGTATACCATGCTATGACTTCGTCAAATGTATCCGAATCGGAGACGCTTTCGCTTAGTTGCATTACGTAACGGTACATAAGGCTCCAAAATACGGAGTCAAAGTACCGACGAATGCAAATACTCCTTATCGGATATCATTTGTCAAAATCATATTATAGACTTTGTTGGGGGTGTGAACAGTAACAATGGTAATACAAAAATTAATGATGGGATATTGGCTGCTTTCGATAGCAGAGTGTGAATTGAAATAAGATTCATCGGATAAATTAGATTTGGTATAGGAAGATCTCCATATGGAAAAGATATTCATAATATGTACATTTTTATTTGATATTATAATAAATAGATACTTAGCTAACTATTGAATTTATAGTAATTCTATGTTATTATATCAACAAATAAAAATGGTATTATTAAAATGCCAAAAAAGGAGATGCTGCTATGTTAACTACTTTTAAAGCAACTGCTAAAAAATTACCTGATGGTTTACAGGTGGATACAAATGCAAGAGGTTTCAAAATTCTTATGGACGAGCCTGAGGAGCTTGGCGGATCCAATGCCGGTATGAATCCGGTAGAGGCCATTCTATGCGCACTTGGTGCATGTCAGACGATTGTTGCAAGTGCTTTTGCTCCTGCTCATAACTTTACATTTGAAGAATTTCATGTAGAGCTTGAAGGAGATTTGGATCCGGACGGCTTCATGGGTCTTGCAGATGTTAGAAAAGGTTTTCAGGAAATTCGTTTTGTGATGCATTTTAAGACGGATGAGCCAAGAGAAAAAGTGGAAGAATTCGTTAAATTTATTGAACAAACATGCCCGGTAGGCGATTGTCTGGCAAATGGAGTTAAATTAGTATTGGCAGGAGTTAAAATCGATTAATGATTTCACATAGAAAAGAGCCTTTTTTAATCCAGCAGGGCTCTTTTTCTATAGAAACAGAATAAGGAGAATGGAACATGATTATTAAAATGACAGTAATCCCCGGCGGTAAAATGGGCACGGTGGGTAAAATTCATGTTAAGGTTGGAGATAAGATAGAAGCCGGAGAGGTAATCGCGCAGGTTGAGACAGCGAAAGGCAACCGCCAGGTCAAGGCTGCAGCCGCAGGGGTTGTTGCGAAGATATTATGCGAAGAGGGAGCGCAAATTGCTTCTAATGCAGAAATGTTTGAGATCGATGAAATATCACCTGCAAATGAGAGTAAGGAGACGGATGCTAAAAGCCAGGTACAGAAAGCATCAAAAGAATTGACTACCGACTTACTTATCATTGGTGCAGGCCCCGGCGGATATGTGGCGGCCATTTATGCTGCCAAGAAGGGATTGAAGGTAACTCTGGTTGAAAAATCAGAATTAGGCGGTACCTGTCTTAATGTCGGTTGTATTCCTACAAAAGCATTAGTGAAATCTTCTGAGATCTGCCATAATGTACGTAATGCGTCACATTTTGGAGTTCAATTGGATGGTGGTATTTCCGTAAATATGAAACAGGTAATTGATCGTAAAGATAAGGTAAAGAGCAGGCTTATTTCTGGTATTGATTTTCTAATGAAGAAAAATGAAATCAATGTAATCTCAGGTCAGGCATCCTTTGTCGATGCAAGTACGGTAGCGGTTACGGGAAAAGAGAATTATACCATTAAGGCGAACGATATTATTATAGCAACCGGATCAAAAATATCGAAGCTCCCCATTCCCGGTCTTGATTTACCGTTTGTATTAAACAGTACATCGGCGCTGTCCTGTACGGAGCTCCCAAAATCTATAGCGATTATCGGTGGTGGTGTAATTGGTATGGAATTTGCATTTATTTATAAAAATTTTGGGGTCGATGTACATGTCATCGAATTCATGGATCGGCTGTTAACTATGGTAGACAGTGATATTTCAAAAGAAATACAAGCCATTGCGGAGAGAGAGAATATCAAAGTGTTTACAGGCTCTAAGGTTATGAAGCTTCAAAGCTCTGTCGACGGCAAAGCAGTGATTACCTATGAAGATAAAGACGGAGAGCATTTACTGGTAAGTGATAAAGTGCTGGTAGCAATCGGCCGTGAGCCTAATATGGAAGGACTTGCGATTGAAAATAGCGGTGTAATTTTAAACAGTAAAGGCAGAGGGCTTCAGGTAGATGCTTCAATGCGAACAAATGTCAAGCATATTTACGCGATTGGCGATGTAACAAATATAATCCAGCTTGCGCATGTGGCTTCCCATCAGGGAATTGTTGCTGTAGACAATATTTTAAATCAGAAGAAAGAGATGGATTATTCCGCAGTTCCAAATGTGATTTTTACGGCTCCTGAAATTGCAAGCGTTGGTACCGGTGAAGACGCCGCGAAAGCAAAAGGTATGGATATATCGGTAAGTAAATTCCCCTTTGCCGGAAATGGTAAGGCTTTGACGATGAATGAGCCGCAAGGCTTTATTAAGTTGGTTAAAAACAATGAAACAGGAAAGATCATCGGCGGATCAATCATAGGAGCCGATGCCTCCTCATTAATCAGCACACTTACGCTGGCAATTACCAATGGGCTCACGGAAAAAGAGATAACCGAAACCATCTTCCCGCACCCAACCACAGGAGAGGTAATTCATGAAGCTGCAATGGAACTTGGTATTGGAGCCTTGCATCAATAATGAATAAAATAATAATATCGAATAAATTTGATCCTTATTTTAATATAGCAGCAGAAAATCAGCTTTTTCTAAATGCGGATGAAGATATACATTTGTTTTTATGGCAGAACGACGCTTCCGTTATCATCGGCAGAAATCAAAATCTTTATGCGGAATGTGACCTTCATTATATGAAGGAACATAATATTAAGGCGGTGCGCAGGTTCTCCGGCGGCGGCGCGGTATACCATGACAAGGGTAATGTTAATTTTACCTTTATTACAAAAGAGAAAACGGCGATCCAGTTTAAATTTTTAAGATGGATACAGTCTGCTATAGCAAACCTTGGCATGGAATGCGAGTTTAGCGGAAGAAATGATTTGCTTTACAAGGAACAGAAGTTTTCCGGTCACGCCTATTATACAGACGACGATAATTACATGTATCATGGTACAATTCTTGTCAGTGTAGATACCGGGCAATTAGAAAAAGCGCTAACCCCGTCAATGCTGAAATTAAAATCCAAGGGGATCGCTTCGGTCAGAAGCAGGGTCGTTAATTTATCCTCGATTCATAGTGAGATAACATCGGAATGAGTAAAACAAGCGTTTATAGATACATTTCCATATGAAAATATAAAATATATCGACAGAACTAATTTTAAGGCACCTTTAGAGCAGATGCTTTCGTCTTATGAGTGGTTGTATGCGCAGTCTCCGGAATTTGAAATAGAATTCGAACGCAGATATTCCTTCGGGAATGTATCAATATATGTCACTTCTTCGGACGGTTTGATACAGAGCGCGAAAATAAACACTGACAGCCTGTTCCTTTTTGATTTTAAACCTTGTGAAAGCGAGCTGATCGGGAAATGCGTTAGCGAACAGGCAGTATGGGAATACATGGATCGATACCTTGCAGCTTATCTTAAACGATCATGAGAGTAGTCAATCGATTTATAAAAAGATAGAATAATCCTGCTATTTATGATATGATAATGTAAGCAAAAGAAGAAAATGCGGGGGTTACTCGTAGTTTCCGATTGGAGAGCAGGATCATGAGCATGCTTTTCGTTCATGGATAGTATAATAAATTGATGGTGAATGATGATGTTTAATTTAGATGATTGTATCGCTTGTATTACAAGCAGAAGTGCAAAAAAACTAGCGGATTGTTTTGAAAAAAGGCTGAATGTCTATAATATAACACGGACGCAATGGATTGCGCTATATTATATCAGCATTAATAAAACGATTACACAAAGACAATTGGCAGACAGGATGTCTCTTAAGGAGCCTACTGTTGTTCGATTGATCGACAAGATGGAAGCCCTTGGCTGGGTAGTTCGAACAAACGGAGAGGACAAACGAATTAAGTTATTAGAACTAACGGAGAAAGGACAAAAAGTCGAAACAGAAATGCTGGATGTTGCTGAAAAATTCAGAAATGATGTCATTATTGGCATTTCACCGGAAGAGCTTGATAGCTATAAATCAACCCTTGATAAAATGCTTCGTAATATAAAAAACGGATGACATGATAGAAGGTTAAAAGGCTTATAGAATCTTAAAAAACAAGCATAAAAGAATTATTAAAATCTTTCATGCTTGTTTTTTATAGCATTTATTGCATATTAGGTTTGCTTTTGGATTAAACCGTTTTTCTTAATTTTATTATTTGGATGCGTTTTGTCCTGCAATTCTACCGAATACGGTGATATCAGCAAGAGCATCACTGCCCAGTCGGTTTGTACCATGGATTCCACCGGTAACCTCGCCGGCTGCATATAATCCTTCAATAACCTTACCATCGGTATTAATAACCTGAGCATTGGTGTTGATTTTAATACCGCCCATAGTATGATGAACTGCCGGAACAGCTTTCACAATATAGAAAGGCGCTGTTTCTATAGTAGATGGTAAACTACGTTTGTTAAATTCCGGATCTTTTCCGTCTTTAACATATTTATTGTAGTTAGCAACGGTCTTTTTGAATTCGTCCACATCAATATCAAAAAATGCGGCTGCTTCCTCAAGGGTGTCTGCTTTTACAAGCAGTTTATTCTTGAAGAGGTAATCGATTTCAGCGGAATGATTTTCCTCTAAATGACTTTCTTCATAAGCTTTTTGATCCATAAGCTCGTAGCATACACTGCCGGTTTGCGCTTTGATTGCCATGGACATAACATCACGTCGTCCAAGCTCTTCAACAAACCGCTTTCCTTCTTTGTTTACAATAACGGTGTAACCATATAATCTTGCATCGTCAAAATAGAGCAGGGTTCCTGTTAATGGATCACAGATCGGATAGGTTTGGATATATTCCATATCAACTAGAGCGGCGCCTACTTTTTCTGCCATTACAATACCATCTCCGGTACTTCCGGGAGAGTTTGTGGAAAGGATTTTTTCATCAATTTCCGGATTGTATTTTACTCTCATCTCAAGATTGGAGCCAAATCCTCCAGTCGTTATGATGACTGCTTTGTTGGTGTTAAAGGTGTAATTCTTGTCCTTACCTTCTGCTTTTACGCCGATCACTTTACCGTTATCATCTGTGATTAACTCGGTTGCTTTTGTTTCTAAAAGAACAGGGATATTCATTTCCTCTGCCTTTTTTAACTGCTTGGAAATGATTTCTCTACCGCTTGCTCCCTTGGGAACCAGACTTCTTTTTACGGAATGTCCGCCGAATTGCATTAATTCATCTTCCCAGACAACACCGATTTCATCTCGAAGCCATTCCGCACCAGCAAGAGCATTTTCTGTAACAACCTTTACCAGTTCTGGGTCGTTGATATTATCTCCACCCTTCATCATATCTTCAGCGTGCAGTTCTGGGCTATCTTTAATTCCTTCTTTTTCCTGAAGCCAGTTGCCTGCAGCAGCATATTCTGCTCCGGAAATAAGAGTGTTTCCGCCGGCTAACGGCAGCTTTTCTAATATAATAACATCTGCTCCGGCAGCTTTGGCTTCAATGGCTGCGCAAAAACCTGCACCGCCCGCACCTACAACAACGATATCATGGGTTTCCGTAACATCTTCTTTTTTTACGGTTGTATCGGATACATCAATTTTTTTAAGCATATCCGGAGTTGCATTTGCTGTCTTTAAAGCGTTTGTAACTGCTTCAAGGAATGCATTGGAAGTAATAGTAGCACCGGACACCACATCTAAATCAAGCGTATTTTTCTCGAGGATTTCGCTTGTTAAGGTATTCATGGCTGTGTCAAGTCCGGGTGTTTCGTTTTGCTTTACAACTTCAATGGCTGTGATCACATCGTCTTCAATGGTTACTTCGACAGTGATTTCACCGCCTCTTCCGTCAGCAGAACCTTTGTAAGTACCGTTTTTAATTTGATTTTCTGTTTTCGGTTCTGTTCCGTTTTCATCTGGTTTGTTCTTGTTGTCTTGCTTGCCGCAGCCGATGGAAAAAACCATAACAAAAGCAAGCAGCATAGCTAAAATTTTTTTCAATTGTCTTCCTCCTTAATTATTGTTAATTATTTAACATGTATAGTATAATACTTTTTGTAGATTTTGTATTTACACCATTTTTCGAGTTTTTGAACTTTAAAATACAATGTTTCAAAATGCAAACAAATGATTTATAATATACGCGGATAGTATTTTAGTTGTATTCGGTAATGCGAAACCCTTTGGTTGAATTAAATTCTGCGATTGTCATTCATAATAAGCATGCACTTTCTTAACAACCTGCAAACTTTGTGCCGTAGGCTCAAATTTGCGTGTGAAAAATCGTTTTTCACACTAATCTGCATAGAAATGAGGAGAACAATGTCATTACGATCAAAAATTACAATATCTTTTATACTATTAATAGTGTTAACGCTGTCGCCTCTTCTATTCACGCTGCAAACGAAAGTGAAGAGTTTGAAGATGGATGAAATAGAGCATGGGACGATTCAGCTGATTGATTCGAAGGCGAATGAAATTGGTTCCTGGCTGAATCAGCGTATTAGTGAAATAAGGATTATTCATGAAAACCGTTCAACCAAGAATCTTGATTTTACTGAATTAAAACCTTATTTGACCCAATTAAATAAAGTTTTACAAAGCCAATATGGCAATCCCTATGAGACATTTGCAATCGGAGGGACCGATGGCCAGGGATGGATCAGTGATGAAATTACCATTGACGTATCGGAGCGTGATTATTTTAAGAAGGTTATGTCTACGGATGTAGAATACGCCATAAGCAATCCTATCGTTTCAAAATCAGATAATACGCAGGCTTTTATCATATGTCATCCGATTATCAATGAAAACAATGAGAAGATCGGATTTATTAATGGTTCGGTTAATTTGGGAAAATTTACGAAGATCGTACAGGACATAGACATTTACGATGGATTTACCTGGATCATGAATAAAAACCAAGATATTTACTCCATTGATGCCGAGGAACTTAACGAAAAATATATTTCTTCCAAGGAGCTTAATACAATAAGTGATCATTTTCAAGAAGCAAAGTCAGGTATCATTGCGATTAGAAATCTATCCAATAAGGATGCCACCGTGTTTTATTCCTCCATTCCTTATACGGAGGATTGGATTCTGTGTACGATGATTGAGAACCGTATGATTTACGAGCAAACCAATCATATTATTAATTATGTCATTATTATCGGAATTATATTATGCATCCTTGCCATCTTGCTTGCCATTTTGGTTTCCAACTCAATCGTAAAGCCGTTGCGGTTATTAGAGGAGAATATGATTGAGGTTTCTAAGGGTAATTTTCATTCCTATTATGCATTTGAAAATAACGATGAGGTTTCTGTCCTGGGGCAGGTGTTTAACCAAATGTTAAATGAAATGGAGCATCTGTTTAAGCAGGTGGTAAAGGCGGAATCTCAGAAAAAAGATGCCGAGTTCAGGGCATTGCAATCCCAGATCAATCCTCATTTCCTTTATAACACGCTGGATACCTTACAGTGGAAGGCTTTGGAGTATGATGCTTTTGAGGTTGCCGATATGGTGAATTCTCTGTCTCGGTTTTTCCGAATTTCCTTAAGCTCCGGAAAGGAATTTATATCGATCTCGGATGAAGTGGAGCATGTGCGCAATTACCTTGAAATTCAGAAGATACGATATAAGGACAAGATTAACTATAGCATTCAGGAGGATTCGTTAATGGATCAATATCTGGTGCCGAAATTAATCCTTCAGCCTTTGGTTGAAAATTCGATCTATCACGGTTTAAAGCCGAAGAAACAAGGAGGAAATATCGATGTCAAGGTAAACTCGACGGATGGATACCTTTTTATCGAAGTAGTGGATAACGGTGTGGGTATGGATAAGAAAGACCTGAAGCACCTTCGGAATAACTTAACGAAATCCATTGAATCCGAGCATTATGGGCTGTATAATATAAATGAACGGCTTAGGGTCACCTTCGGGGAAAAATATAAGCTGGAAATAGAAAGTAAAGTTGATGTAGGAACCAGAGTAATGTTAAAGATACCGATAATAGATGAGGAAGAAGAATGTTTAGAGTAGTTATTGCGGACGATGAGATAACCATACGGAATGGTCTAAAAAAATTAATTGAATCCTATGATCTTGATCTCCATATTATTGCAGCAGTAGAGGATGGGAGGGAAGCGATTGAAGCAATTAAAGAATACCGACCGGAGATTATCTTAATGGATATCAACATGCCTTTTGTAAATGGGCTTGATGTTATCGCACAGGCTCGGCAGATCGATAAGGACTCAAAGATTATCATCATATCTGGATATGATCAGTTTGAATATGCGCAGAAAGCGTTGGAGTTTGGAGTGTTCTGCTATTTGCTAAAGCCGATCGACTATCGATCCTTAAAAGGCATCATGGAAAAAGCGATGGAGGATTATTCCAATAGAATATGGGAAAAAAGTATACTAAAAGAGGCGGAAACCACGCAGGTCAGTTCAAAGGATATTGGAAATCTGGTGATCCAATATTTGAAAGAAAATTTTTCTAAGAATTATTTGTCTTTAAAGATTGTCGCAGAGAAGTTTTTTGTAAGTCAATCCTACCTTACGAGAATTGTGAAACAAAAAACAGAATTGAGCTTTACGGATTATCTGAATAAGCTGAGAATTCATATGGCAATCAAGCTTTTGATGGATAAAGAGAAGACCTATACGATGAAAGAAATATCCGATATGGTGGGATATAATAGCCAGCATTATTTTAGCAGGGCGTTTAAAAATTATACAGGAGTGTCCCCGAACCAATACCGGAATGAGAAGAATATAAATTTATAAATATGGCGAGGAAGCTGTCTTAGAAAAGGGGCTGTATGTGATGGAATTTACAAAGCGGAAGATGAAAAAAAGAAATTTCGAGCTGGAGAAGAAGTATACAGAATAGGAAAAGCAAGCATATGGAAGGGAACCATTATATGAATTATGTTATCCGGGAAATGCACCCGTATGAGTATCCGCTGTTAGATGATTTTTTATATGAAGCAATATTCCAGCCGGATGAAACCAACTTAGCTCCCAGATCAATCATTGAAAGACCGGAACTGCAAATATATATTCGAAATTTTGGAAACGAGAAGGACGATTATTGCTTTTGCGCTGAAGTTGACAAAAAGATCGTAGGTGCCGTATGGGTTAGAAATATACATGGCTATGGGAGTGTTGATGCCTTTACCCCTGAGTTTTCAATTTCACTTTACAAAAATTATCGGGGCTTTGGGATCGGTACGGCATTGATGAGAAAAATGCTAGATTATTTGAAGCAGCAGGGGTACCAAAGGGCATCCTTAGCGGTGCAGAAGGATAATTATGCCGTTAAGATGTATCAAAAGGTGGGATTTCGAATTGTTGATGAAAATGAGCAGGAATACATAATGATATACAGCATGCAGTAACATGAAGCGGTTATTTAAGAAATGAAAATAGATATATTGCGTTGCGAAACGCTTTATATAAATATGGCAAAGATAAAAACACAACGTACTTTTGTACAGTTCTGGTTGGTAGTCCAGACGTACTCTTAAGAGTATAAGTAACCTTCCTCCTTGGTCGTCCATTCTTTGTTTATAGCAATTATAAGGAGGAATTGTCATGGACAAAGTAACAAGTAGACTGATGGTGTTTTTTGAGGCACCTTTTTGGGTCGGTGTGTTTGAACGATCTGTACAAGGAAAATTATCGGCTTATAAAGTTACCTTTGGTGCTGAACCAAAGGATTATGAGGTGTATGACTTTATACTGAAAAATTACTATGAGCTGCGATTTAGTCCGGCTGTGGCAGCTGCTGTAAAAGAAAAAAGAATAAATCCAAAGCGAATGCAGAGAGAGGTACGAAAACAGCTACAAAATAGAGTAATCAGTACGAAATCTCAGCAGGCATTGAAATTACAGCAGGAGCAGTCAAAACTGGAGAGAAAAACTATGAATCGTGAGAAACGGGAAATAGAAAACCAACGACAGTTTGAACTGAAACAGCAAAGGAAAAAAGAAAAACATCGAGGCAGATAATGCCTCGGTGGCTTTACTTCCCTGGTTTGCTGGATTTGCATATCTTCGCGATCTATGCTATGCTAGAGAAGACACTCCGAATATCGTTAGATAGTGGGAAACCAACATCATGGGTTGAAGCTTCATCCATGAGAGGGCGCGGCTTGGGAGCCCTAACCCGTCAGCGGATCCCATAGGAGTATACCAAGCGTATGACGAGGCTCGATCTGAGTCAGTTATCCGCTTTTTTTTGATGCATAAATATAGAAATAAGGAGGTAGC
>SVEA01000168.1 GCA_015057615.1 Lachnospiraceae bacterium
ACCTAAAAGGTGATAAACATCATTAACGCGAAAGGGGCGTCGTATTTCTGAATCGCCCCCTATGAGCCGCAGCATCCGGCAGGACAATATTTTAATTAAATAGGAAAGCTCGTCCTAATCAATAAAAAATGCTCCATGCGAACATAGTTGGCATTGGGACGACGCACTCGCACGTATTGTATTTTGCCGGCGATGCTGGCCGCGCTCGGCGCTAGAGTTTCGCAAGCGAAACTCTTTTTTAAGATTATTCAATCGGAATATATTTCTTTGTTTCAATCTTCTCTTCGTCCTTATCCTTCGGGAATACGATTCTAAGAACACCGTTGGAGAAGGATGCACGTACCTCGTCTTCTTTCAGATAATCTCCGACATAAAAGCTTCTTCTGCATTTACCGCTGTAGCGTTCTTTGCGTACATACCTGCCATCCTCTGCCTTTTCATCCTTACTTTCCTGTTTATCTGCATAGATTGTTAGATATCCATTCTTCAGCTCTGCATGAATATCCTTCTTGTCATATCCGGGAAGCTCTATATCCAGTTGATATTCGTTCCCTAAGTCACAAACATCAGTATTCATCAGTCTGGAGCTATTCCCCATGTAGTTTAATGGGAAACCAAAATTAAACATATCGTCAAAAAAGTTGTCCGCAAAATTGTTTTCAAAAATACTCGGTAGTAACATAATTCATTCCTCCTTAAGAAAAATATTTATCATAATATTATTTTTACCTTTTTATAATATTTCATTAAAGTTATATTATGCAAAGTCCTTAATCCTTCCTTCGGTGGTATTTCCTTAGGCAATTGCAATCGTTCCTTTATTAGAAACTTCCTTCGCCACTTCTTTTGGAATAATCAATCGCAGTACCCCCCGCTTATAGGCTGCTTTAATATCCTCCTGATTTACCTGATGCCCAATGAAAAAACTTCTTCTATAGGATCCGGAGTACCTTTCCTGACGAAGATATCTGCCATTTCCTCTCTGCTTTTCTGTCTTTCTGGAAGCAGATACAATTAAGTAGCCATTTTCCAGATATGCTTTGATATCATCCTTACCAAATCCGGGAAGGTCTATATCAAGTACATAAGCATCCTTCTTTTCTCTTACATCACTTTTCATAGGATAATTCTTTTTCGATCGTAACATACCCATTCCTCCTAGCTGCAAATATTTACTTCATTGAAAGATCAAGTAAAAAACTTATCCTAACCGTTTTGGTTGTAACCTGCTTTACTTATGGTCTGTTTTATTTGTTCTACATGTAATATAACACTCGTTGTTAGCACTGTCAATAGGTGAGTGCTAATTTCACAGAAAATTCACAATTTCTTCACATTATTCATATTGAGTGACTTAAAACCTCCTTACTTCCTACTTTGGAACAGAAAGCACCTATCCAAAGCCAAAATTCATTGATCGGTCAAATCCATTTCAAAATGGATATTATTCACAATACGGTGACGGATGGGTCTCTTACTATTATTTCTTTTACTTAGTTCGTTTGTATCGCCATTCCGGAATATAGTTCTGATGTGTCGAAGTATTCCAATACACCTAAGCAGATTGCCTGCGCCATTTTATCCTGATATTGTTCATCAATTAATAGATTAGCTTCCTTTCGATTCGATAAAAAACCACATTCCACAATAACCAGCGGGCATTCCGTATGTCTCAGTAAATAATAGCTGCTATTCGACTTTGCCAACCTGTGATTGCCATCATTGATCGTCTTTTTAATTCGTTCCTGCAGGATTTCTGCGAGTATCTTTCCTTCCTCTGAATTGGCATGATAAAAGACCTGTGCCCCCTTGATGCTTTCCTGAGAATAACTATTCTGATGGATACTGATAGCTATGTTAGGATTACTTGAATTAATAATGGAAACCCTTTTGCTCATATCCACTCTCTTCTTATCTTTGTCGGATGCCTGATACAGCCCTTTGCCGTCTTCTCTGGTCATGATCACCTTAATATTATTTTCCTCAAGATAGTTTTTCAATTTTAATGCGATGCTCAGATTAATGTCTTTTTCTAATGCTTTATTAATCCCTACCTTGCCCGGATCAAAGCCGCCATGACCTGCATCAATCACTACCGTAATGCCGCTTTTTCTCTGCGCCAGTATATGTTTCATTGTTTTAATACTTTTATCTGAACATAGGATACATAGCAGGAACACAATACACAAAAAAACAACATTAAAATACTTTCTTTTCATATCGATACACTTTTTTACTTTATTATTAGAATATATTCAAGCGCAGGTCAAAATATAAACCTGTCTCCTGTTATATTCGATTACCTTAAACTCATATAATTTATATGAACTGAAAGAGGTGGTATCTATGTCTAATAAATCAAAAGTAAAGCATTATTTCAGCATTTTCTTTTTCTCTGCTGCTTTTACTCTCGTAGGCTATTCAATTACGAAAAATCTAATTGAAATTTCCGCTGTGTCTTCCACGAATCAATCGGTATGCGTACCGATTCTTATGTATCATCGGGTAATTAACAGTGATTTGGGGAAGGACACTATCAGTCCATTAGAATTTGAAAGCGATCTAAAATATTTAGCAGAGAATAACTATAACACGATAACCATGACGCAGCTGATTAATTATGTTTATGATGGAGAGGAATTACCTCCGAATCCGATTATATTGTCCTTCGATGATGGGTATTTAAGTACCTACAAAAATGTATATCCCCTATTGCAGAAATATAATTTCAAAATTGTTTTATCAATTATTGGGAAAAGCACAGATGATTTTTCCAAGGTATGCGACACGAATATTAAGTATGCTCATTTAACATGGGATCAGATTAATGAAATGGCGGAATCCGGATTTGTAGAAATTCAAAATCATTCCTATAATTTACATAATATCGGGAAAGGGCGGCGATATGGCTGCTATATTATGCAAAATGAACCTATGGAAGATTATGAACAAGTACTAACCGAAGATATCACCACATTACAAAGTAAAATAGAATCCGCTATTAATTTCACTCCGAACACCTTTACTTATCCCTATGGAAAGTATTGCGATGATACGGAGCTTATTATTAAAAAACTGGGTTTTAAATCCACGCTCTCTGTAAATTTCGGCGTAAATATCGTTCAGAAGAAAAATCCAGAAACCTTATATGGGCTGAGAAGAATATGCCGCTCCCATAATCAGCCGATCAATAAGCTCATCAAGGACGGTTTAGAGACACTAAAATATCGAAATTAACCGGCAGCCGTTTCTACTACAAAGTATTCATTGAGGGTCAAAAGCTATCCTAATAAATCGTCTTCTTCATTTTACACAAATCAAGGTAAAACTTAAGTAATAGGAAACAATATTTTGATTCACAACTGCTTGAAGTCGTTGGTATTTAGACCACGTATTTTGTGGTCTTATATACCATTACGTACTTCAACCCAAGTATTGCATTTTTTTGCAATGCTTTTCGGAACTGCGTGCTGCGAATGAAATATGTTTCCTATTACTTATCAATGCATAAATTGTGTAAATTGATGAATTTCGTTTTAAAAATCGGCTTTTGACACTTGAAGCAAGCATCCATTAATCAATAACTTTTATCGATGTAATAATGGGCTGGTCTTCCGGATTCACCACTCCATTTTGATCCTGTACCGGGGTATCCGCACAAACTGCATCAACGATTTCAAGTCCTTCCGTTACATAGCCAAAGACTGCATAGTCTCCATCCAGAAACGTGCTGTCCTGGTGTACAAGAAAGAATTGAGAACTGGCGCTATCCTTATTGTCCGATGTCCTAGCCATAGATATGGCTCCTCTTGTATGAGACAACGGATTGTCTACTCCATTGGAAGTAAATTCACCCTTTATCGTTTCCTCGGAACCACCGGTACCGTCGCCATTCGGATCACCGCCCTGGATCATGAAATCTTCTATAATCCTATGGAAGGTCAATCCATCATAAAAACCTTCCTTTGCCAGATTAATAAAGTTCGTCACCGTAATCGGTGCATGATCCGCATCCAGCTCAACCGAGATGGTTCCGTAATCTGCGACTTCAATTTCTGCATGATGCTTCCCAGATAGATATTCACCGGAGGCATCCTCCTGTTCTTTTGCTTTACTACATCCGGTTACTACAAAGACTGCTGCATAAACCATAAGTAATATTTTCATTAACTTCTTTCGATTCATCCTATCCCTCCTAAATCGTTCGGCAATTATCTGCTTATCATCCTATCGGCAAAAATATTGCAGTTCAGCTAAGCAATGTCTTACCGCAATTATCCTGCTTTCTCTCGTTTTATGAGTATGGTAAAACCCATGGATGCTTATATGAAAGAGATTATAGCAAAAGGAATGTGCCAAATCAATTCCTTATAAAAAAGTTCACAAAATAATCACACAGCCAAGCCTTACCGACCATGTGATTATTTTGTGCTTTATATAGAATATTTATTGAGAATATCACTCTTCATACTAACGCCCATGCCTTTTGGCATAATCCTGAAAAATAGCTGCTTTTGCTATTCTTGCAGAGTCTTGCTTTTATGCAAGGTTTTAGGCTCGCAGTCTTTTTGCGAGACTATTCATACTACTCAAAATAGGATACTCCGGCTTTAAAAATGTGTTGGTTCTGTTCCCCTGCGATATTGATCGCAACCGAATCTCCTCTACGCTCCGAATGCGTCATCTTACCTAAGATTCTTCCGTCCGGACTGGTAATACCTTCAATCGCACAGAAGGATCCGTTGGGGTTAAAATCCTCATCCATCGTAGGATTTCCGCTTAGATCTACATATTGTGTAGCAACCTGCCCGTTTGCAAGGAGCTTCTTAATCCATTCCTCGCTTGCAACAAAGCGTCCTTCTCCGTGGGAAGCTGGGATTGCATACACGCCGCCAAGCTCCGTCAATCTTAACCATGGAGATTTATTGGAAACCACCTTTGTATATACGGATTTTGAAATATGGCGCCCGATCTTGTTGGTGGTAAGCGTAGGCGAATCCTCTTTCAGTGAAGTTATCTCACCATAGGGAACAAGTCCAAGCTTAATCAATGCCTGAAAGCCATTGCAGATACCAAGAGCAAGACCGTCCCGTTTCTTTAGAAGATCATTTACTGCATCCTGAATACGTACATTACGAAACGCCGTTGCTATAAATTTGCCGGAACCGTCCGGCTCATCTCCGGCGGAAAATCCTCCGGGGAACATCAGAATCTGTGCACTTTGAATTGCTTTTTCAAACACTTCAACGGATTCCCGGATATGATCTGCACTTAAGTTTTTAAAAACAATGGTTTCCACCTCGGCACCGGCAGCTTCAAATGCCCGAAGGGTATCATATTCGCAGTTTGTTCCAGGGAAAACCGGCAGGAATACCTTCGGCTTTGCTACTTTCTGATTCCGTACATAGACCTTCTTCGCATCATATAGCCTTATTTCCAAAGGCTGCTCTTTTTCTATAGTACGCTCTTTTTTATCTTCCGAACGCGTCGGATATACCATTTCCAAGGTTCCCGTCCAAGCCTTTAACGCTTCCTCTATTGGTATGATTACATCGCCGCAGATAAATACTTCCTCATCAAGGACGGTTCCTATGATCCGGACTTCTGCCGTTTCGGACGATTCCTTTAATTCAGCTACGTTCGACGGCATCTCAAATCCATAATCCGCAAGCGCTTCTACGGTTTCCCTGCTCATTTCCACAAGAACGGAACCGTGATTCGGGAGGAACAAATCCTTCCGGGTAAGAGAGGCCTCTATTTTTACTCCCAGCTTATTGCCAAATGCCATCTTACTAATCGCTTCCGCCAGCCCGCCAAAACCGATTGCATAGGAAGAAGCAATTCTGCCTTCTCTGCTCAGAGCATGTAACCTTTTATAAAGGGACATTGCCTGTTCATAATCTGGCAGATCATAAGCATCTCTGCGAATCTTAAATTCTACCAGAAGATTTCCTGCTTTCTTTAGCTCCGTCGTAACAATATCACCGCTCTTTGCTACATCCACCGCAAAGGAAACCAGCGTCGGCGGAACATCGATATCATTAAAGCTGCCGGACATACTGTCCTTACCTCCAATGGAGGGAAGCCCCAGCTTCACCTGCGCATCATAAGCACCTAAGAGCGCTGTCAGAGGTTCTCCCCAACGTTTTGGATCATTACCCAACCTGCGGAAGAACTCCTGGAAGGTAAAGCGTATCCGTGCAGGATCCCCGCCCGCTGCCACAATCTTAGCAACCGAAGAAAGGATGGCATAGACCGATCCATGGAACGGAGACCAGCTGGAGAGATAGGGATCAAATCCATAGCTCATCATCGTCACTGTATCGCATCTGCCCCGCAGCACCGGAAGCTTTGCAGTCATGGTCTGAATCGGTGACAGCTGATATTTTCCTCCATAGGGCATGGTTACGGTTGCGGCACCGATCGAACTGTCGAACATCTCGACCAGTCCTTTTTTGGAGCAGACATTTAAAGCAGCCAGTGATTTTAACCAACTCGTTTTCAGATCCGTGTCCTCATGCGATATTTCCGGAGCACCCGTCTTAAAATAATTATTCTCTCGGAGAGGCATCTGTACGTAGGCAGCTGCCTCCTGATGAGCGCCGTTGGTGTCCAAAAAGGCTCTGGAAATGTTAACGATCTCTTTTTCTCTCCAGGTCATGACAAGCCTTGGGCTTTCGGTAACCTCTGCAACCACCACCGCTTCTAAGTTCTCTTCTTCGGCATAGGCAAGCATTTCCTTTGCATCCGAAGGATTTATTACAATTGCCATTCTCTCCTGGGATTCAGAGATTGCAAGCTCAGTTCCATCCAGACCTGCATATTTTTTCGGCACCTGATCCATGTCAATACGAAGTCCATCTGCAAGTTCCCCGATTGCAACGGATACACCGCCTGCACCAAAATCGTTACATTTCTTGATCAGCCTGCTGACCTCTTCCCTGCGAAAGAGCCTCTGAAGCTTCCTTTCCGTGGGTGGATTTCCCTTTTGAACCTCCGCACCGCAGGTTGTAATGGAATCTGTCGTATGGCTCTTGGAGGATCCGGTTGCACCACCGCAGCCGTCCCGTCCGGTTCTGCCTCCCAGCAATATAATTATGTCACCCGGTTCAGAATCCTCACGAATTACATTCTTCCTTGGCGCCGCTCCCATGACTGCACCTATTTCCAGCCGTTTTGCCACATATCCCGGATGATATACTTCCTCCACAAGACCAGTTGCTAAGCCAATCTGATTCCCATAGGAACTGTAGCCGGCAGCCGCACCAGTACAGATCTTTCTCTGCGACAGTTTTCCTTTCAGCGTCTCCTTGATCGGAACCCTGGGATCTGCTGCACCGGTAACGCGCATTGCCTGGTATACATAGCCTCTTCCCGATAGCGGATCTCTTATTGCACCACCGAGGCAGGTAGCGGCACCACCAAAGGGCTCAATCTCCGTTGGATGGTTGTGGGTTTCATTTTTAAAGAAAATCAGCCACTCTTCGGTCCTGTCGTCAATCTCAACCGGCACGATAATCGAGCAGGCATTAATCTCGTCGGATACCTCCATATCCTCCAGCTTGCCCTCCGCTCTCAATTTCTTCATCCCAAGTAAAGCAAGATCCATCAGCGAGATATCTTTACCGTCCCTGCCCCGGTAAAGTTTCTCCCGATCCGCAATATAACTGTGATAAGCAGCCTTCACCGGTTCGGTATAATAGCCCTCTTCAAATTGGATATCTTTCAATTCGGTCAGGAAGGTGGTATGACGGCAATGATCCGACCAGTAGGTATCCAGTACCCGGATCTCTGTCATGGAGGGATCCCTTTTCTCCGTTTGCTTAAAGTAACTCTGGATATGCTTAAAATCCTCTATGGTCATCGCCAGATGAAGCGATTCGTATAATTCCTGCAGTTCCTCTTCCATTAACCCTCGGAAGCCATCCAGAATCCGAACATCCTCCGGCTCCTCAAATTCGGTTACAAGAGTTTCCGGCATTACCTCATCGGTCTCTCTGGAATCCACCGGGTTAATGCAGTATTCCTTAATGCTCTCGAATTCTTCCCTCGTCAGATCACCGGATAGAATATAAGTTACTGCGGAACGGATCACCGGATCTTCCTTCTCACTCAGCAGCTTAACACACTGCACTGCAGAATCTGCCCTTTGATCAAATTGCCCTGGAAGATACTCTACCGAGAACACCTTGTCATTTTTACAAACGTTCAATGTTTCTTCCGTCAAAATATCTAATGGAGGCTCAGAAAAAATGGTTCCAAGGGATCTTTGGTAGGTCTCGCTGCTTACATTTTCTATATCATAGCGAATTAAAATCCGAACAGAATCCAGATTTTTTATTCCTAAATAGTTTCTAATTTCCGTTCTAAGTTCCTTTGCTTTTACTGCATATGGAGGTTTCTTTTCTACATAGATTCTCTTTACATTATTCATCCCATTACTCCTTTATACCGTAGAATAGCTCGACTTAAGGTTCATCATTTTCTTGCATTATAACATAACATGATTTATAATAATAATTAATATATGTTAATCCTTTTATTAGACTTGCTAATAACATAATATCTGTTTTGAGACTTTCGGCTCACCTTTAATTGAGGCTTTCGGTTCGCAGGTTTTTTGTAGGATTATTCACTGAAATTAGAATATTGATATGCATGTCAAAAGCGTTCTTAACAAATAGTCTTCATCAATTTGCATAAATCAAAGAAAAACTCAAGTAATAGGAAACAATATTTTAATGAGCAACTGTTTAAAGTCGTTGGCACTTAAATCACGTATTTTGTGGTCTTACGTACCATTACGTACTTCAATCCAAGTATTGGTCTTTGCAATGCTTTGCGATGCGTTTTATGCAGTACTTTAAGAATAATGTGTTACGAATGAAATATGTTTCATATTACTTACTTGTTAACACATAAATTATGCAAATTGACGAGGTCAATTATAAATCGGCTTTTATTATGAAAACGTCTCTTTGTTAGCAAAAAGACGCAACAATCCCCCCCTATGAAGCTTTTTCATAGTTTTTATGGATTTAGATAGCAGTGGCAGGCTGCCAGCCCAAAT
>SVEA01000169.1 GCA_015057615.1 Lachnospiraceae bacterium
AAAAAGCTTCATAGGGGGGGATTGTTGCGTCTTTTTGCTAACAAAGAGACGTTTTCATAATAAAAGCTGATTTATATTATTAACTTCATCAATTTGCATAATTTATGCATTGATAAGTAATAGGAAATATATTTCATTCGCAACACGTTGTTCACTAAAGCATTGCAAAAAACGCAATACTTGGATTGAAGTACATAATGGTAAGACCACAAAACACGTGGTCTAAATGCCAACGACTTCAAACAGTTGCTTATTAAAATATTGCTTCCTATTATTCCGGTTGTTCCTTGATTTGTGCAAGTCGATGAAGACTATTTGTTAGGAAGGCTTTTGAAACTCATATCAAGATTAGGTGCGTAAGCGTCTTCTTTCATTAAATTTTGGGCCGTCATTGGCGGCGGAATGCGAGGATGTATGAAAAAATATATTTTAACAGTATGTCTTATGATGTCATTTTTATTATTGACTGGCTGCGGAAGGAAGAAAAATACGAATCCGCTGGTATCTCCGACACCACAGCCGACTGCTCCTATAGAGTCGGAGCAGCCAAGTCCTACGATAGCAGAGACAGAGGATGGGACCAATGCCGACAGAAAGGATACATGGACCATTGCAGATTTTTATCCTGCCTTAGAAGATATGGAATATGTCTATAAAGGGGTTGGAATGGAGTATGCGTCCTTTACCGTATTCATGGACTATTTTGATAAGGATACGAACCGTTATCAGACACGAACCGATAATGGCGGTACGGTAACTGCTAAGGTTATGGAGATAAAGGACGGTAAGCTGTCTGTAATTAAATCCGTCGGGGAAGCTTATTACAGAGATAATTTACTGGATACCGAAGCAGAGAAGGATGTCGAGGTTCTATTGATGGAACCCTTGGTGCGAGGAACCCGTTGGACTTTGCCGGATGGAAGTGAACGGTATATTTCGAATATCAATGTGAAGGTTGAGACGGATTTAGGAACCTATGATGCGATTGAGGTAAAAACAGAAGGAACGGATTCCACAACGAAAGATTACTATTCACCCGGAGTGGGCTTGATTAAATCTATATTTCGTTCCGAAGAGTATGAGGTTTCATCTACTTTAAGTGAAATTAAGACGAATACGCCATATAAACTGGCAGTGGATTTTTACTATCCGGAACAGGATGAGAAGATCCATGTCGTTCAAAAAGAAATCACGTTCCATACCAATGATGTAACCAGGCTGGTATTAGAAAAGGCTGTGAAAGAGAAGGTTCTTAATAATAATTATGTACCGCTGATTAGCACCAATACGAAGATTAACTCGATGTATCTTGGCAAAGATCATATCGTCTATGTGGATTTTTCGAAAGAATTAATTGAGGAAATGGAAGCAGGATCCGGCTTTGAGCAATTGATATTGCAGAGCATTACGAACACCTTAGGTAGCTACTATGGTGTAAAGGAAGTCTGTATTACCGTGGACCAGAAACCATATGAATCGGGACATATCCTATTAAAGGAAGGGGAAACCCTTAAGGTCAATATGGATTTGGTTGTGCGATAAGAAGGATGCTTCCGAAATAAGAGTTTATCATAGAAGGTTCTACCATAAAATGAGGGTCTGTGATTTTTTATCACAGACCCTCATTTTATGATTGGCGTGCGTTATAGCGCAGCCTATATTCATTTTTCATGAGAAGTATATTCTTCTGTTAAGAATTTGTTTCCCGGTCAATTATCAAATTATTTGAGATAATCGATTGCGGAAGCAGCGGCAATACGTCCGAATACTACGATATCTGCAACTGCATTTCCACCGATACGGTTTCCGCCGTGGATACCTCCGGTAACTTCGCCAGCTGCGAATAATCCGGAAATTACATTGCCCTCTGTATTCATAACCTCAGCCTGAGTATCAATTTCAAGACCGCCCATGGTATGGTGAACACCGGGAGCAATTTTAATTGCGTAATATGGTCCGGTTGTAAGGTCATAATCCATACCGGTAGTTCTATCGAACTCGGCATCCTTTTTGGCTTCTACCGCTTTATTCCAAGTAGAAAGTGTTTCAGCAAGTGTTGCACTATCTACATTAATTAATCCGGCTAATTCTTCGATGGTATCTGCCTGAACAGTAATACCATTTTCAACATAGCTATCAATTGCACTTAAACGATCACGTAATGCTTGGTCGAAAACGATGTATGCATAGTTTCCTTCCTGCTTTACAATCGCATCGGATACAACATCACGGGTTAATAATTCATCGGTAAAACGCTTACCGGATTGATTTACAAGAATCGCACCTTCACCACGAACACCTTCGGTTATCATAATACTGGTTGTCTGTTCTACGGTCGGGTGAGTCTGAATCTGTTCCATATCTACAAGATTAGCACCAACGGCTTCTGCCATAACAATACCGTCACCGGTTGCACCGGGAGCGTTCGTTGTTACATAGCCAGCTAATTCCGGTCTGTATTTGGTATATAATTCTTCATTGGCACCAAATCCACCGGTTGCTAAAATAACGGCTTTTGCATTAATCGTATAATCCGTGCTGTCGGATTCTGCTTTTACACCAACGGCTTTACCATTATCCATCATAAGTTCTGTTGCTTTTGTATTCAACATTACGTCGATATCTAATTTATCCAGATCCTTGGAGAATACATCAACCAGATAAGAACCAACTGCAGCGCCGCCTTCCGGTCTATGGCAGCGTTTATTGGTAGCACCGCCGGAGAATGTAACCTCGGAAAGCGGAGCGCCGATGGACTCAAGCCAATCAATAGCATCTGCTGAATTTTCAGCTAAAGTTCTAACCAGATCAATGTTATTCAGGTTATGTCCGCCTGTCATGGTATCTTGAACAAATTGCTCTACGCTATCTTTAATGCCCAGTTTTTCCTGTACTTTGGTTTCGGCAGCATTCATACCACCGGTTGCTTTTACTGAGTTACCGCCAAGCATAGGCATTTTCTCAAGGATTACTACATTTAAACCGGCATTTTTTAATTCGATCGCAGATGTCATACCGGCACCGCCGCCACCAATTACGACAACATCATAATCTAAGGTTTCCTCTGTTTTCGCGGTTTCTGCTTCCTCTGCTTCTGCCGGAACTAATGCAGATACATCTACACCGGCACTCTCTAATGCATTGGTAACAGCAGCCTTAACAGCATCGCTGGATACGGTGGCACCGGATACGCCATCTACATCAACGGTTTGTTTTTGCACCATTAATGCCGGCAGAGTTTCAACAGCAACCGATCCAATGTTCTCTGTTTCGCTATCACCGACAACGGTGATATCTTCGATTTTATCATCGGATAATTTTACTGTAGCAACGATGTCGCCGCCAAAGCCCTTAGCAGTACCTTCATAGGTTCCGGCTTTGAACTTAGCATTCGTTGTCTCAGGATTTGTCGTGGTTTCATCTTTTGTTTTCCCGCATGCAGCAAGTGATAAAGTCATTACTGCAATCATCAACAAAGCAAATATTTTCTTCATTTTGTCCTCCTAATATGCAATTTATTTTTGTCCTCCTAATATGCAATTTATTATTACTAGGTGAATATAACATCTAGTTAAAAAAATATCAAGTTTTTTTCAGACGAAACATTAACAAAGATGCATATGAAATGATTGTATTTTTAGACATGTTATATTGTGGTAAATGATATTTTTCGATAAAAAAAACTTTTATGACAAAGGATATTTACAAAAGTGTAAGAATATTATATAATATATGTGAAATTATTAACGAGTGATTTTAAGTATCAAAAGCCGATTTTTAAAATAAACTTCATCAATTTGCACAATGTATGCATTGATGAATAATTTGAAACATATTTCATTCGCAACATGCAGTTCCGCAAAGCATTGCAAAAAACGCAATACTTGGATTGAAGTACGTAATGGTACATAAGACCGCAAAACACGTGGTCTAAATACCAACAACTTCAAACAGTTGGGCAAACAGTTACGCATAAAAATACGTTGTAAATTACTAGGTTTTTCTTTGATTTGTTCAATTTGAAGAAGACGATTTGTTAGGAAGGCTTTTGACAAATCACGAATATAAGTCGTGCTGACTACAAGGGTGCGCCCGAGTAAGAAGGCGAGAGAATATTACGGAATACTCCTAGCTTCATTGTATGTGACAGGATTGCAAAGAACCGTTTTGTTTTTATACTAGGCGGACGCTTCTTCACTTTCTGACGTGTACCAATGGAGGATTGATTTTTATAAAAGAGCTATGCCGATTCCCTATGCCTTTTTACTACGCATAGGGATTTTTTTATCGTATAAAAATTGCGTCCTATACGATGAAAAAACTCCATGCGAACATAGTTCGCATTGGGATGACGCACTCGCACGTATTGTATTTTGCCAGCGATGCTGGCCGCGCTCGGCGCGAGAGTTTCGCAAGCGAAACTCTTTCTTGCTGATCTGATTAATAAGAGAAAGTGAGTTACCCATATGGCAGAATTGAGACCGCTGATTGACCGGTTAGAATCGCAGCAAATGCTGTCAAAGAAAGAATTTGTTACCTTACTGACAGGGATTTCTGCAGAGGATACCAAGTATCTTCGGGAAAAAGCCCGAAGGGCAGCAAGGAAACACTTTGGCAATCGAATTTATACCAGAGGATTGATTGAATTTACGAACTATTGCAGAAATGACTGCTATTACTGTGGCATTCGCAGG
The DNA here is from genome assembly GCA_015057615.1 of Lachnospiraceae bacterium. GTDB lineage: Bacteria > Bacillota > Clostridia > Lachnospirales > Lachnospiraceae > Mobilitalea. The sequence goes on from SVEA01000169.1 coordinate 4,695, forward strand.
AGTAATACCAGGGCTTGCCGGTATCGACTTAGTAAGGAGGCGATATTAGATTGCTGTAAAGCCGGATATGCATTAGGATTTCGTACCTTTGTCCTGCAGGGTGGGGAAGATGCAAAATATTCGGATGATCTTATGGTGGATCTGATTAAAGAGATTAAAAAGAGTTACCCCGATTGTGCCTTGACCTTATCTATCGGAGAGAAAAGCTATGAAAGTTATCTTAAGTTTTATAAAGCAGGCGCTGACCGGTACCTGCTAAGGCATGAGACCGCAAATAAAGCCCATTATAGCATGCTCCATCCGCCGGAGCTTAAGGCGGAGAACAGAAAGCGCTGCCTGTTTGAACTGAAGGAGATCGGCTATCAGGTCGGCGCCGGTTTCATGGTGGGAGCTCCTTACCAGACGGCAGAGGATATAGCGGAGGATCTTCTTTTTCTAAAAGAGCTCTCTCCCCATATGATCGGAATCGGACCTTTTATTCCCCATCATCAGACACCCTTTGCCGATCGAGCTCCCGGGACGATGAAGCAGACCCTGCTGGTGCTTGGCATCCTCAGGCTAATGTTTCCCAAGGTACTTCTACCGGCAACGACGGCGCTCGGGACAATTCATCCCTTAGGACGTGAGAAAGGTATCCTATCCGGTGCCAATGTTCTTATGCCCAATCTTTCACCGACAACGGTTCGTAAGAAATATGAGCTTTATGATAATAAGATCTGTACCGGAGACGAAGCGGCAGAATGCAGATCCTGCCTTGCACGAAGAATGCAGGAGATCGGTTATGAATTAGCCGTTGACCGGGGAGATTACAAACCCTGATAGAAAAAAGAAGCAGGGAAGATTGAAGTATATATGAAAAAGAATGTATAAAAAGTTTGTGTCTGCATGGGATTCACAAACTCTGTTATGCGCAAAAAGCCGCGCAGAAAGGACGAAAAATTATGTATGATATCAAATCAAAGAAAGCGGAAGAGTTTATTAATCATGAGGAAATCTTGGACACATTGGAATATGCCGTTGCCAATAAGAACAACCGTGCGCTGATTGACAGCATTCTAAAGAAAGCGGAGGAGATGAAAGGAATCTCCCATAGGGAAGCTGCGGTATTATTGGAGTGTGACTTAGAGGACGAGGTGCAGAGGATGGAGCTGCTTGCTAAGAAAATTAAGCAGCGCTTCTATGGGAACCGTATCGTTATGTTTGCCCCTCTTTATCTATCCAATTATTGTGTCAATGGCTGCTTGTATTGTCCCTATCATTATGTAAATAAGCATATTCCCCGTAAGAAGCTGACCCAGGAGGAAATCAAAAGAGAAGTGATCGCTCTTCAGGATCTGGGGCATAAGCGGCTTGCACTGGAAGCCGGGGAAGATCCGGTAAATAATCCGATTGAATACATATTGGATAGTATTCATACCATTTACTCGATCAAGCATAAGAACGGTTCCATCCGCAGAGTGAATGTGAATATCGCTGCCACGACCGTTGAGAATTACCGAAGGTTAAAGGAGGCTGGAATCGGAACCTATATTCTTTTCCAGGAAACCTATCATAAAGAAAATTATGAAAAGCTGCATCCGACCGGTCCGAAGCATAACTATGCCTACCATACGGAAGCGATGGACCGTGCGATGGAAGGCGGGATTGATGATGTTGGGTTAGGTGTCCTATTCGGATTAAATATGTATCGGTACGATTTTGCAGGAATCCTGATGCATGCGGAGCATTTGGAGAGTGCATTGGGCGTGGGACCACATACCATAAGCGTTCCCCGAATCCGAACGGCGGATGATATTGATCCATCCACATTTAAGGATGCAATATCGGACGATATCTTTGCGAAGATTGTAACGGTTCTAAGAATTGCAGTACCCTACACGGGTCTTATTGTATCGACAAGGGAATCTCAAAAAAGCAGGAGACGGGTTCTCGACCTTGGTGTGACGCAAATCAGTGGTGGCTCCAAAACCAGCGTTGGGGGATATGACCAGCCGGAATTGGAGGAGGAAAGCTCGGCGCAGTTTGATCTGGCGGACCGAAGGACCTTGGATGAGATCGTGAACTGGCTGTTAACACTGGGGTATATTCCGAGCTTCTGCACCGCCTGCTACCGGGAGGGAAGAACGGGTGACCGCTTTATGCGTCTTGTGAAATCCGGCCAGATCGTCAACTGCTGTCAGCCGAATGCGTTGATGACGTTAAAGGAATATTTGGAGGATTATGCTTCTCCAGACACAATTAAAAAAGGAGAAGCACTTATTGAGGAAGAGCTGTTAAAAGTACCGAATGATAAGGTGCGGACTCTGGCAAAGGAGAACTTAATCCGTATCCAGCAGGGGCAGCGGGATTTCCGGTTCTAAAAATCGGGAAAGAAAAGAAAGAGGGAACGGAGAGGTATATGAGTATAAATGATACACCGAGAGCGAATCGTCTGCATATCGGTATCTTTGGAAAACGAAACAGCGGGAAATCAACGCTTATTAATGCTTTGACCGGACATAATACGGCGCTGGTTTCGGAGATTGCCGGTACGACAACTGATCCGGTATATAAGACAATTGAAATCTATGGAATCGGACCCTGTGTGCTGATTGATACGGCAGGATTTGATGATACAGGATATCTGGGGCAGATGAGAGTGGAGAAGACCAGGACAGCGATGGAGAAAACAGATATTGCTCTGATCGTATGCTGCGATGAGAATATCGACCAGGAACAGGAATGGATCCATGCGTTTCAGGTAAGAAACACGCCGGTGATTGCAATCATTAATAAAATAGATCAGTTGCAAACTACCGATAGAATACGGAATAAGCTTTATGAGATCTGCAAAGAGGAGCCGGTTAAGATCAGTGCAGCCTCGAAAACCGGTATCGATAAGATCCGGGAGGAAATCATCCGGAAGCTGCCGGACGATTATGATACAAGGAGTATTACAGGAGAGCTGGCAGCAGAAAATGACCGGGTTCTCCTTGTAATGCCACAGGATATCCAGGCACCGAAGGGCAGACTGATCCTTCCCCAGGTGCAGGTTCTACGGGAGCTGCTGGATAAGAAATGTATCGTGTCAAGCTGTACCGCGGACCGGCTGGATCAGGCTCTTGTGAGCTTTGTAGAGCCGCCGAAGCTGATTATAACAGATTCGCAGGTATTTTCTATGGTATACGAAAAGAAGCCGGCAGAAAGTCTCCTGACCTCCTTCTCGATATTATTTGCTGCATACAAAGGGGACATTGACTATTTTGTAGGGAGCGCGGCGGTAATCGGACGCTTGACCGAGAAATCGAAGGTACTGATCGCGGAAGCCTGTACCCATGTTCCGCTAAAAGAAGATATCGGCAGGGATAAACTGCCGAGGATGCTAAGAAAGAAAATCGGAGAAGGATTGACCATCGTAAACGTCAGCGGAAATGACTTTCCGGAGGATCTATCGGGTTATGACCTTATCCTTCAATGCGGCGCCTGCATGTTTAACCGGAAGTATGTGATAAACCGGGCTGCGAAGGCGAAGGCGCAGAATGTGCCGATGACGAATTATGGTGTGGCGATCGCTTATCTGTCCGGAATATTGGATAAAATAACATTTCCAGGGTAATAAAGCAAGAGGATAACGAAAAGCTTGAATCAGGTACTTTTCGTTATCCTCTTATTTTTCATTATTTTTGCTCTATGTTATTCTTGCTATGAGTGTCAAAAAGCCTTCTTAACAAATCGTCTTCATCAAATCGCAAAAAGCAAGGGAAAACTTAAGTATCCTTCCTCCAATTTCTCTTTGATATAATCAGGAAAGTGTTCGCTGTATCGGATTTCCCCATCCGGCAGGATCCACATAGCTTCCGCATCAGGAAGACTTTCAATAAAAGCCTTTCCTTTTTTGAAGGGCATATTATAGATCGCCGTCGATAAGGCATCCGCCCTGCCGGAATCCTCGCAAAGTATGGATACTGCGGTAAAATATTCGGAGGGCATTAAGGTCTTCGGATCAATGATATGATGATATATTTTACCATCGACAGTATAATAGCGTTCATAATTACCACTTGCCACCAGAGACATATCAGTTAATCCCATCGTATGGATACTTGTCTGTTCCGAGGTTTTATCAGGATTCTGGATGCCAACGCTCCAAAGCTCTTTATCCTCTCCTTTCGTACCTGCTGCGCGGGTATTCCCGCCAACACTAAGAAGAAAGTCGGAATATCCCTGCTCCATTGCTATACGGGCAACCTGCTCTGTTGCGTAGCCCTTTGCAATTGCACCGACATCCAGGCTCATATGTTCCTCCGGTAGATAGACGCTGGAGTTCTCTTCATCAATTATGAGCTTATCGATGTCCGTATAAGCATCTGCCTTTATTAAATCCTCCATCGGAGGAAGCTTTGCATTCGCGGGATCATCAATTCCGGCGGTACGGTAATCATGCCAGATCTCCAATACGGGACCGAGGGCAATATTCACGGTGCCATCCGTAAGCTGATACATTTCCTTTGAAAAGAGCAGCAGATCAAGAATCCGTTGATCCACCTTTACAGGAGCGATACCGGCATTATCATTAATGGTCTTGATATTATTAACCCCTTCATAGAGGTCATATTTATCATATAATTCATGGTACTCTTTCAGATTATCGTAGATCAGCTGGGAAAATTCTTTAAAGTCCTCTTCACTGTCCGAGTACGCAACAATTTCCGTTACGGTATTAAACAGAATGAGAAAGCTTGCCTGGTATTTTTTTGGCTTATGCATACCACAGGAAGTCACACTCAGCATAGTAAGGATCGTAATAATAGTAAGTATTCGTCTTTTCATTCTTTATCAACTCCTGTATTCGATGTCGTAGTGCCGTAGGAAGTAAGAAAGAGGCCGTGCAAAAGTAAATTTGCAACAGCCTCTCATCTATGCAATACAATTCGTTCGATTTATTCCTTATTTTGCAGCTAAGCCGGCTCTGTCGACTACAGTTAAGAATTCACCAATTGCTATCGTTACGGAACTCTTAAGATCATCGCTTGTTGCTTTGCCTGAGTCGTCTAAAGCGATACCCTTTACATCAGCAACGGTCTTGCCTTTAATGTAATCCGTAAATGCTTTCGCCTGCTCATACCACTCTTTACCGATCGAGGAAGCTTTCTTCATATCATAAGCATCGCCCAATTCTGTCTTTGTTTTAAAATCAGCGCCTGATAAATCAGAGGTAATGATACCTTCGGCAGAGAATTTTACATCTGACTGAGATGCATCAATGATACTGCTGGTGATTTTGCCGCTCTTATTTAAGGTAACAACGCCGTAGTGTGTATAAGCCTGTGCGAAACCTTCTGCATCAGCCGTTGCATTTACACTGTGGCTGCCAATTCCAGAGAAGATACCTAAACCAAGCTTATCATCTGCCTGGGCGCCTAAGTCCTGTGCGTTGTTAACAGCTTTTTCAATTGCACTGACCATAGTATCAACACTCATGGTTACAGAGCTCTTTAAATCTTCCTCTGCGGGATAGCCTTCTTCTAAAGCAATCCCCTTTACTTCTGCCACGGTCTTACCTTTTACATAGTCAGCAAAAGCATTTGCCTGCTCAAACCATTCCTTACCGATTGAGGAAGCTTTTTTCATATCATAAGCATTACCAAGTACTTGTTTGGAATCGAAAGTAGCTGCAAGATCCGTTGTGATTTCACCAGCGTTATTGAAATTGATCATTGTCTGTACTACATCGATTGCGCAGTTTTTGATAACACCCTTTGCGTCAACAAGAACGGCTACAGCAGTAGAATCAACCTGTGCCAGTCCGTCTGTGTCCCCCGCATCTTTCGAACTGTGATCTGCGGATGAAATTACTGCTAAACCTGTTTTAACTGTTTCTGATTTCGAGCTACATGCTGTAAATGAACTCATAACAAGGGCAACACTTATAACCAAAGCAAAAATTTTCTTCATAAATATTCTCCTTAATTATTAAAAAATTTCGTTAAAGTTTTTTTAAGGTGATTATAACTTTACGTTATGTTTTTGTCAATGCATATTTTTTACGGGTTACAATATGAAACATTAATTACAAAAAAATGCTATAAGTCCAGCCATGAAAATGGCTGTTTATAGCAGTTTTTTTGTGCGGAATGAACGCTTCATAACCCAGCAGAGGCTATTTTAAGGTGTACATTCCTTTGCTGATCATATAGCTGGAAATTGCTTCCCCATGCTGCTGTTCTTCCTTCTGAATGTGGTTTAATACATCCCGGATCTGGGAATCCTTAAATTCAAATATTGCGGTATCATAGGCACCGGAGACATATTTCTCGGTAGAAAGCATATCCATACACATATCTTTGTCGGAAAGATTACCTCCTGAGGATGAGGAACCGGTACCTGCCTGGGTGCTTCCAGATTGCCCTGCTTTCTGCTGCATTGACTGCTGCTGCCCTCCAGATTGCTGCATGGATTGTTGTTGTCCGCCAGATTGCTGACTGCTGGATTGCTGTTGTCCACCGGATTGCTGACTGCTGGATTGCTGTTGTCCACCGGATTGCTGACCGCCGCTCATGGAAGGTACTTTACCACTCATCAGCTGATTAATCGTTTGCAGATGCTCCTGCTCCGTTTGTCCGTTACTGCGGAAGATGGATTTTAATTGCGGGTCGCTTACTTGGTTTTGATAATGATCATATTTAAGAATACATTGTTCTTCATGACTTTTCATATCCTCCAGTAAAAACTTTTCTTTTGTGGTTAAGTTTACATTGCTTATCATATTAAACACCTCCGCTATTATTATTTACAGAAATGTAAAATATATCCGATATAACTTAACATTTGCCAGGCTTTTCTTACGGTTCCTTTTCATAAACGATAGTAAGATCCGGCTGATGAGCTTTTTTCATCTTGTGCCTTGCCTTTCGGTTTGCTACACTGTCAAAGATAATAGAGAAGTCGTAATCCTCCGGATACATTTTTGAGGCAGAAACCTTTAATTTTAGGCGTTTATGGTTAATCATCTCTTTCTTCTTCTGAATTTGAACACCAACCTCACCCTTTTCATTTGCCGTGCGGTATACAATGCCGATCTTTTTCTGCGGATATACGATGACACTGTCACCGACATGAAAGCGCTGGCTCCTGGTATTTGCCGGCTTTACCACCTCTTCCTTTACTAATCTGGGTAACGCGGAGTGGGGCGGCTTGGTGCCAGGGGAATCCTGCGGGGACATGTCTGCAAAGGAAGCATTTGGTATGCTTTGTTCGGCGTGGTGCTTCTTCCTGCCGTATGCCTCCTGGTAGGCACGTTCCAGCATATGATCTGGCAGACCAAGGCGTTTGGCAATCGAAAGAGCGCAGCTTTCCCCGGCTTCTCCGATCTCTAAACGGTATAAGGGCTTTAAGCTTTCCTTATCAAAGGTCATTCTGGCGTTTCTCATACCTTCCGTTTGGTCGGCATAGTCCTTTACCTCAGGATAATGGGTGGTTGCAACAAAGAGACAGTCCTTCTGCTTTAGCTCCTCTAAAATGGCAATTGCGATTCCCATGCCCTCGGCTGGGTCTGTCCCGGAACCTAACTCATCCAGAAGAATCAGACTATCCCGGTCAGATTGGCTTAAAATGTTGATAATATTCGTGATGTGGGAGGAGAACGTGGATAGATTTTCTGTAATACTCTGCCCGTCCCCGATATCGCACAGCACGGTATTATGCATGGTAAGTACAGCTCCTTCACATGGGATATGCAGACCGCTTTGTGCCATAAGCTGTAGTAAACCCACGGTCTTTAATGCAACCGTCTTGCCGCCGGTATTCGGTCCGGTGATCACAATGCCATGAATGCCAACTTCCATCGCAAAGTCCAAAGGGACGCACACAGAGGCATCCAGGAGAGGGTGTCTGCCCTTTGCAATCGTTATTCTCCGGTCCATGTGAATTTCGGCAGGAATGGCTTTCATAGAAAGACTAAGCTTCGCCTTTGCAAAAATGAAGTCCAGTGTTTCCATTGCTTCCATATTGATCTGAAGCGGATATTGATACATATTCACCAGGGCGGTCAGCTGATAGAGGATTTTTCGCTCTTCGTTGTTTTCCGCTATTTCTAGGAGGGATAATTCCTCTTTCAGCTTAGCTACGGAATGCGGCTCTATAAAATAGGTAGAGCCGGAGGCGGAAATATCCAGAACGGAGCCGCCCATCCGGTTTTTATATTCTTTTTTTACCGGGAGTACAAAACGATTATTCCGAATCGATACATAGTTCTCGGTAAACCATTCCTTCCTGCTGCGCAGCAGGTTTTCCAGCTTTCCTTTGATCTCGGCATGGATCGAAGCGATTTCTCTTCGAATTGTTTTAAGCTCCCGGGAAGCCGCATCATCAACGGCATAATTGCGAATTGAAATTTCGATTGCCTCATGAAGCTCGGACAGAACATGAAAGGAATCTCCGTAGCTTGCAATATTTAATTCCAGGGACTGCGCTCTTGTAAGAAAGCTCTGCATACGCCTGCAGGCGGTGATAAAGGCGTTGATTTCGGTTAGCTGCTCTGGTGTCAGCATGGAACCGGTATCCGAAAGCTTAAGGTACTTATTCAGGTCCTTCATTGTTGCAAAAGGAGGCGTACCGATACGCTCCAGGATCTCTTTCGCCTCCGTGGTATCTGATGTTTTAGCCTTTACCTCGGTTTCACTCAAATACGGCCGTAAGCCAAGAAGCTTTTCTTTTGCCGAATCCGATACGGCGTAATCACTCAGCATAGCCAGTATTTTATCAAATTCTAATGCAGTCATAGATTTATTCATTATTTTCACACTCCTTCGATAAATTAAAAGCCCACATAAAAGCACTACCAATACAGCTGATTGAATACTCTCCGTGGGCGTAAGCATCTTAGGAAACCTTGCGTTTTGTAATAAATTTTAGCAAAAGCGGACATGGCGAATGTAACAAAGAGTTTACCTTGGCAAACTCTCTTGCCGAGCGCGTTCTGCCGCAGGCAGATAAATACCTTACGTGCGAGTGCGCATCCTTAGCGGAGCTTTTTTGCCGTATAGGCCGCAATTTCATTATACGTCAAAAAAGGCATAACAGGATAACCCTATTATGCCTTGCGCTATAATCGATATTATTACACCAGTCAAAAAGACCTACCGATGATAACGGGTAAGCGGGACTGGAAATCAAGGTTGAACAAGACAGTTTATGAGTATTACTGTAAAGGCAGAAAAGTAGGGTACAACAATAAAATGAATTGTCACTCCAATTCACATTTAATAAAAAGTACATACCCTGCATATTTAGTTAAATGCTAGTTAGCACAAACCTCTTTTACAGTTAATACCGACATCAAAACCATCCTTTCAAAATTGTTTTATGGATAAGGGAATCGGCAGAGTATCCTCTGCAAATTCACCTTGTTCCTTATATGAATTTTAACATAAGGAATGATTGCTGTCAAAAGAAATATCTTTGATCTTGATCGCCATCATTGACTTGGTTACTGTTCACACCCCATGTATACCATGCTATGATTTCGTCAAATGTATCCGAATCGGTGACGCTTCCGCTTAGTTGCATTACGTAGCGGTACATAAGGCTCCAAAATACGGAGCCAAAGTACCAACGAATGCAAATACTCCTTATCGGATATCATTTGTCGAAATCATATTATAGACTTTGCCCATGTGTGAACAGTAACTTGACTTGTTCTCCATCCCGTATCCATACTGTAAAATGGGGTAAGGAGGTGAACTGACAGCACGGTATGGCAAACTTTTACATTTTAGGTTGCTAGTATTTGTGGTATAATTACACATAAGGAGGAGCTTTCCTCTCTTTTTATTTGGTAAAGTTTTGAATTTGAGAAATATAGATGCTGTTGAAAACTAATATAAATGAGGAGGAGAGGGATTGAATAAAAGAACCATATCAATTATCCAGGAACTATGTAAATTAGAAAAAAGTATTAATATTTCTGAATTGTCAGAGCAATTCCAGGTTTCTGAAAGAACCATTCGGAATGATTTAAATGCAATAAATGAAATTCTAAAAGAACATAGTATGGCGGAACTAGCCTTAAAAAAGGGCGGACAAATTGCCAGAAGTAATGAATTTGGTAATATTCTTACTCTTATTTCCCAAAAAGATTATGACTATTATAATTATAAACTTTCCAAAGAGGAACGAAAGAAGATTGCATCAGTACTGCTTGTAAGTACATCAGAATATATTACGTTATCCACCATTGCTGATAACTTATTTGTCAGCCGAGCCACAATTATTAACGATTTGGACGATATTAAAATGTTTATTAAGAAGGGTAAATTGGAAGTAAAATCACATCCGAACAAAGGACTTCGGGTGGAGGGGAAAGAAAGCGATAAAAGATTGTTCCTCATGAGGATTGCCAGACCTAATGCGGGTATGGCAGAGCAGGATGTGGTGACGAGACATATAAGCGTACAAGCGGGAAACAGGATTGCCATTCAGAAAATTGTTTATGAACAGGAGCATGTGTATAAAAGTTTCTTGACAGATGATTCCTTTCAGAAAATTCTGCTGTACCTGGGAATTATGGTAAATCGTAATAAGAAGGGAGAGTATGTTGAGCCCAGGAAAAAAAAGAATAATAGTAAGTTTTTAATGGCACAGGATATTTTAAGATATATTTCGCAGTATTGCCATATTAACACAACGGAGGATGAAGTTTATTTTTTGAGCGAAATACTTACAATGGCCCGGTATATGAAGCAAAAGTATTCCGAGAAGAGTGCTATTAAAATTCAGCTTATTACCCGACAATTTATAGAGCGCATTTCAGAAGAATTAGGAACGAACCTAAACGGAGATTATGATTTTTTTGAAAACCTGTCAAATCATTTAGAGTCTGTATTCAAAGAAGCACCTGCGGCCTATCCGGATAATCCGGTTATTAACGAGGTACTAGAAGAGAATCAGGAAGTAGTAAGAGTTGTAAAGAAAGAATTGCCGGTAATTAAACAATATGTGAAAAGGGAGATTACTGAAATTGAGATCGGATATATTGCGGTACACGTATGTGCGGCAATAGAGAGGAAAAAGAATAAAGAAATTGCCTTCCATGTTATTGTTGTCTGCCATGCAGGTATTGGAACATCCCAACTACTTTTGGAAAAATTAAAAAAACATTTTAGCTTTCAGATTGTTGATATTATTTCATCTCATGAAGCAAAGAATCTGGAATCAGGCAGAGCAGACTTTATTATATCAACGGTTCCGTTAAATGGGTGTAAGCTGGATTATGTGATTGTCTCTCCATTATTAAATGATGAAGATTATATCCGTGTAGGAAATAAGATAGATACGTTACGTAACAGCAGACATCTTCCCTCTCGTGTAGAAGATAAAGAAGTGACGGCAAAGGGATTGTTGGATATCATTACTCCGGTGGTATATGATACGGTGCCGGAGGAAGCCCGGATATTAATGAAAAAATTAAGAAAGATAGTACGGGATTATTTCAAACAGTCGATAGAAGCCGATGCTGAAATATTTTCACCGTATCTGCACCATTTACTGCCCGGTACACACATACAATTAGACGTGGAATGTACAGACTGGCATCAGGCGGTATATAAATCTGCCGAGAAGCTTTTGGAGCTGGGATACATCGAAGAGCGCTATATAGATGCAATGATTAAGAATATTGAGGAAAACGGACCCTATATTGTGTTATCCAAAGGGTTTGCGGTTCCCCATGAAGGATTGGAACAGGGAAGCGTTAAGGTGGGGATGAATTTGATCCGGCTGAAAACGCCGGTACCATTTGGAGAGGAAGAATTAGACCCGGTAGAATTTGTATGCTGCCTGAGTGCAGTGGATCATAAAACCCATTTGAAAGCATTTTTTAATCTGGTTAATATGCTTAAAAATGAAGATTTTAAGCGGCAGCTGCATGAGTGTGTAACGCCTGAAGAAGCAGCAGAGATTATTGAAAAATATGAATATGAGGTTGTAGGATAAGTAAAATGGTCAAATTCATTTCCCTATCTTCGGAAATGAATTTGACCATTCTATTTTTTTTCAAAAAACCGGAAAGACCTTTGACTGTTTTTTAGCATAAGGCCATGTTAGGATAAAGTCAAGGAAAGATAAGGTCGACTGGCAATCAACCATATATGAAATGTAGGAGGAAATGAAATGATTTGGGAAGAACTGAAAGAATCAATTATTATCACCGGGCTGGATGCAGCATCTTATGAAGATGTTATGCATCAAATCGGCGGGAGGTTGGTTCAGGAAGGATATGCGAAGGAATCCTACGTAGATGCCTTAATTGCAAGGGAAAAGGAATTTCCTACAGGGCTTGATGTGGATGGAGTGGGAGTATCGATTCCTCATACGGATGTAAGCCATGTTAATAGGGAAGGGATTGCCATAGGGGTTCTGAATCAGCCGGTTACCTTTGTTCAGATGGGAACAGATGATGAAACCGTAGAAGTAAGGCTGATATTTATGTTGGCTGTTGTCAATCCAAGTGAGCATATTGATCAGTTACAGAGAATTATAACTATTATTCAGGATAAGGATTTCCTGAACAGGTTGTTGGAAGTGAAAAATGCAAAACAGATTATTAAAATCATTAAAGAAAAGGAGAAATCGTTATGAAGAAAAAAGTAATCGTAGCATGCGGTGGAGCAGTGGCAACATCAACAATTGCCGCAAACAAGATAGTTGAATTATGTAAAAAGAACGGAATTGAAGTGGAGATCTGTCAGGTAAGAATTTCTGAAATCGAGTCAAACCTTTCGCAAACAGATTTGATTGTGACAACATCCAAGGTAAAAAGGGACTATGGGGTGCCACTTATCACTGGCATGCCATTTATCTCAGGGGTAGGTGTAGAAAAGACCGAGGAAGCTATTTTAAAGGTGCTTCAGTAATAAAACAGTCTTAACAGGTAAAATCGCCCCCAAGCGGAAAATATGCTTATTTATCAAGGGCTTTTTTGAAAAAAGCGGGGGATTTTATAAAAAACGGAATCAGAAACCCTTATAAGTAAGAGTTGGAGATTCCGGGAAATCATTCATTCTAAAGGAGGATAAGATATATGTTGAAGGTATTTTCAGATGCAATCCAATATGTGGTTGATATGGGGGCTTCGGTTATGCTTCCAATCGTAATTGCAATTATCAGTATCTGCATCGGTGTAAAAGTGGGGAAAGCAATTCGTTCTGGTTTGATGATTGGGGTTGGATTTGTAGGCTTAGGTTTGATTGTTGATATGATGAATGCAGAACTGGGACCTGCCGCACAGGCAATGTCTGAGAAATTCGGCTTGTCATTAAGTGTAGTCGATATTGGCTGGCCGGGAGCATCGCCCATGACATGGGCATCCAATATCGCTATTGTGGCGATTCCCGTTGCCATCTTGGTAAATGTCGTGATGCTTTTGCTGAAACTGACTAAGACTGTAAATATTGACATATGGAATATTTGGCATATGACTTTTACAGGTGCGATTGCCTATGCTATGACAGGTAATTACTGGATTGGCATTCTGGGTGTGGTAGTTCATGCTGCAATTGCCTATAAGCTGGGAGATCTCTGGGCACCTTTTATGTCAGATTATTTTGAACTGGATGGACTTACTGTTCCTCACGGAACGTCAGCCTATATGGGACCCATTGCTTGCGTGGTAGATGCGGTTCTGGATAAAATTCCAGGTATCAAAAATATTGATATTACGGCAGATTCCTTACAGGAAAAAGTAGGGGTTTTGGGCGAACCTATTGTAATCGGTGGATTTTTAGGAACTATAGTAGGATTTATTGCGGGATATGGCCCCCAGGAAGCACTGCCTTTGGGAATAAAAATGTCGGCAGTTATGGTTCTGATGCCCAAAATTGTAAAGTGTATTATGGAAGGCTTAATGCCCTTATCGGAACGTGCAAAAGAAATTTTGACAAAAAAATTCGGCAATTCGGAATTTTATATTGGATTAGACCCGGCAATTCTTCTGGGCGATGCACAGGTAGTGACAACAGGACTGATTTTTATTCCCCTTACTTTATTGATTGCAGTTATTATACCAGGAAACAAGGTTCTGCCGTTTGGTGATCTGGCAACCATTGGCTTCTTTATTGCAATTGCGGTAGCAGTGCATAAGGGAAATATTTTCAGAACTCTTTTCTCAGGAGTTGCCATTATGTATATGACTATTTGGATTGCCAACGAGACAATTCCATGGATGACCGCATTGGCTACGACAACAGGTTCCACAGACGGTTCCAATCTGGTGGCAGCACTGGATCAGGGAGGATCTCCGATTACCTATATATTCACACAGCTCTTTATCAGAGAAAATCTTTTAGGGACAGGAATTATTGCTGCTATCTATGTGGTGTGCTTATTGTTTACGATTCATTCTTCCAAAAAGAGATCTGCAGCGTTAAAGAAAGTAGAAGAGTAGGACGAACGATTTATTAATGAAGGAGAATTGAGATGAAAGCAGGAGTTGTACATGCGAAGGAAGATATCCGGTATGAGGATATCAAGACACCAGTGCCTGAAGAAGGCCAGGTACTGATAAAAGTAAAATATACAGGAATATGTGGTTCTGATGTGCCGAGAGTCAACGGTGATGCCTGTCATTTTTTTCCCAATGTGTTGGGACATGAATTTTCCGGTACAGTAGTACAGGTAGGTGAAAACGTTACCACCGTGAGCAAAGGTGACCGGGTGGCCGGTGTCCCGCTGGTTCCATGTATGGAATGTGAAGATTGCCAGAAAGGGGACTATTCTCTGTGTAAACATTACAGTTTTATAGGTTCCCGAGAATTCGGCAGTTTTGCGGAATATGTGGTAGTTCCAGAAAAAAATGCGGTGCCGTTTGAAGATTGCGTTTCTTTTGAACAGGGAGCTTTTTTTGAACCGGCAACCGTAGCGCTTCACGGACTTTGGCGGGTTCCCTATGAAGGCGGTAAGACAGTAGCCATCTTAGGAGGCGGTACCATCGGCATGTTTTTGATGCAGTGGGCAAAAGTTTTCGGGGCCAGAGAAGCTGTAGTATTTGATATTGCAGAGGAAAGGCTGGAACTTGGCAAACGGCTGGGTGCCACTGCAGGAATTAATACTCTGGATGAAAATTTCATGGCAAAAGCCATGGAATTAACAGGAGGCAGAGGATTTGACTATGTTTTTGAAACCGCAGGAAATACGATTACCATGAAAATGGCCTTTGAGTTAGCTGCCAATAAAGCCCATGTATGCTTTGTGGGAACACCTACAAAAGATCTGAGTTTTTCAGTGAAAGAATGGGAAAATATAAACCGAAAAGAATTTACTTTGACAGGTTCCTGGATGTCCTATAGTACTCCTTTCCCAGGCAAAGAGTGGGAATTAGTGGCACATTATTTTAAAACGGGTGATTTAAAGTTTGATGATTCCTTTATTTTTAAGAAGGTTCCTCTAAGTAGGATTGCGGATGCCTTTGAAATGTATAAGGTACCGGGTACGGTAAAGGGAAAGATATTGATTGACAGCGAAAGTTAGGTGGTTTATATGATAACAACAGTAACGCTGAACGCATCCATTGATAAGGCTTATTATATGGAGGGAACGATTGAAAATGGTACGGTTATGCGGGTTGCTTCCTGCAGGAATTCTGCGGGAGGCAAAGGGCTAAATGTTGCCAGAATCGTGAGGCTGTGCGGTTCGGAAGTAAAAACCACGGGTTTTGTGGGAGGATTCAATGGAAATTATCTAAAAAGTTTGCTGGATAAAGACGGTGTACCAAATGATTTTTGCCAGGTAGCAGGAGAAACCAGAAGCTGTATTAATATCCTGGATAAAAAATACGGTTCTACAGAATACCTGGAGCCTGGCTGTGAAATCAAACCGGAAGAAGAAAAACAGTTTATGGAAATGTTTCCGGATATTATAAGGGAAAGCAGTGTAGTTACCATTTCGGGAAGTGTTCCCAAGGGCGTCAGACAGGACATTTATGGGCGAATGATTGCCATTGCAAAAGAAATGGGGAAACAGGTGATTTTAGATACCAGTGGCGAACTCTTAAAAAGTGGAATCCGCTCTTGCCCAACGATGGTAAAGCCAAACCAGGATGAGATAGAAATGCTCTTTGGGATTAAAATTAAGGGCATAGAAGATGTAATAACTTACGCAAGGCGGATATATGAAACTGGAATTCCTTATGTGGTCATCTCCCTGGGCGGAGATGGCGCACTGCTGGTATGCGAAGAAGGAATATTTCAGGGAAGGCCTCCGAAAGTAGAAGTGGTTAATACCGTAGGATGCGGAGATTCCATGGTAGGTGCATTTGCTGTTGCCCTGGAAAGAAAGGATGCTCCTACGGAGGCTTTAAAATATGCGGTTGCGGTTGCTACGGCTAACGCAATGTCTCCCAATACAGGAGCTTTTGATACGGATAAATGTAAGAAACTGATTGATGCCGTGAAAATTGAAAAATTGTAGAAAAGAGGTAGTATAATGCCACTAGTAACGACAAAACAAATGTTACTCGATGCCCAAAAAGGCTCTTATGCAATAGGTGCTTTTAATGTAGAAAATATGGAAATGGTACAGGCCGTAGTAGCTGCGGCAGAGGAACTTAAGTCACCGGTCATCATACAGACCACGCCATCTACGATTAAATATGCAAGTTTGGCATGTTTTTATGCTAATGTCAGGACGGCAGCAGAGAACGCCAGTGTTCCGGTTGCCATGCACCTGGATCATGGCAACAGCTTTGAACTTGCCATGCAGGCTTTGCGTACTGGTTATACGTCTATCATGATTGACGGCTCTCATGGAACTTATGAGGAAAACATAGCAGTCAGCAAGGCAGTAGTGGATGCCTGCCATCCTTCAGGAGTACCGGTAGAGGCTGAACTGGGAAAAGTCGGCGGCAAAGAAGACGACCTGGAAGGAGGAGAAGGAAATCCTTATACGGATCCACAGGAAGCAAAGGTTTTTGTAGAAAAAACCGGTGTCGATTCCCTGGCGGTTGCAATTGGTACGGCCCATGGTGTTTATAAAGGAACCCCTAAACTGGATGTAGACCGATTAAGTAAAATTAGAGAGGTCGTTTCTATTCCGCTGGTACTTCATGGTACTTCCGGTGTTCCGGACGAAGCAGTTAAGGAGTGTATCCGCAGAGGAATCTGCAAGGTAAACTATGCCACGGATTTAAGAATCGCCTTTTCCAAGGGTGTCTGCTTAGTACTGCATGACAATCCCGATACAATTGATCCGAAGAAGTATAATGCACAGGGAAGAGAAGAAGTAAAACAGTATGTAATGAGCAAAATCAAAGTATGTGGAAGCGCTGGGCAAGCATAATAGGAGCGGGATTATGAAATATGTTTTGGAAAATGAATATCTGACCGTTACATTTCAATCTTTAGGAGGAGCACTCAGTTCCATTCAAAATAAAGAAGGACTGGAATATTTGTGGCAGGGAGATAAAACTTACTGGGGCGGCCAAGCCCCGGTTCTTTTCCCTATATGCGGTAGTCTTAAGAATGACAGGGCAAAAATAGGTACTAATCAAGTTACGGAGATGCCTAGACACGGCATTGTAAGAAAAAAGGAATTTTCATGCATAGAACAGGATAGCGATAGCATTTTATTTTGCATAGAAAGCGATGAAGAAGCGTATCAGCAATTTCCCTATCATTTTAAACTTGGAATTCGGTATACGCTTATTAAAAATACTATTAGGACAAAATACATTGTAGAAAATCAGGGTAAGGAAAAAATGCCATTCTTTATCGGAGGACATCCGGGGTTCAACTGCCCATTATTTCCCGAAGAAAGCTATGAGGACTATTGGCTTGAGTTCCCTGTACAGGAAACGTGCAGCGTACCGAATCCGATTACGGAAACAGGGCTGATTGATATGCAGCATAGAACTGAATTTTTAAAGAAGCAGGAGAAGCTACGTCTAAGTCATGACCTGTTTACGAAAGATGCAGTGATTTTGGATGAAATAAAATCCAGAAGTGTAAAGCTTGTCTCTTCTAATCACGATAGAAGTGTAGAATTGGAATTTCCTGATTTCCCTTATCTTATTTTATGGTCAAGTGCCAATAAGGGACCATTTGTAGCTCTGGAACCATGGCTGGGGTTATCTACCTGCAGTGATGAAAGTGATGTATTTGAGCAAAAGAGAAATGTTCAGATAGTAAACAGCAAAGAAACTAAGACTTATTACTTTGATATTAAGATTTTTTAGAGAGGAAGAACCTGCATGAAGGAATTTACTTATACTATAAAAGACGAGTTGGGAATCCATGCAAGACCGGCAGGTATGCTTGTAAAATGTGCAAAAGCCTGTGAAAGCAGTATCTATATTACGAAAGGTGATAAAACGTCGAAGGCCACACTTCTCATGGCAATTATGGGAATGGCGGTAAAGCAGGGCGAGACGGTGAAAGTTAAGGTAGAAGGTGAAAACGAAGAAGAAGATTTTCTGACCATTAAGAAATTTTTTGAAGAAAACTTATAATCTTAAGGAGAAAAGGTATGGAATGTTTATCTGGCCAGGCAGCCTTTCAGGGGATTGCCATTGGAAAAATCGTTGAGGTTAAAAAGGAAGACCGTTTAATCAGACGGGAACATATTGAGGATGTAGAAAAAGAAAAGCAGCGTTTTTTTAACGCGCAGAAAGAAGCCTCTACTCAATTAGGTGCATTGTATGAGAAAGCGGCAAGAGAGGTTGGCGAAGCAAACGCTGCCATCTTTGAAGTACATCAGATGATGCTTGAAGATGATGATTATGTAGATTCTGTTTTAAATATTATTGAAACACAGTCCATTAATGCCGAATACGCCATAGCTGCAACGGGTGATAATTTTTCACAAATGTTTGCATCTATGGATGATGCTTACATGAAAGAGCGGGCAGCCGATGTAAAGGATATATCAGAACGCCTGATAAAGATTTTGGATAACAAAGAGCAGAAGAATGAGAATTTTAGCGAGAATACAATTATTGTGGCAGACGATTTGGCACCTAGTGAAACCGTGCAGTTGGACAAAGAAAAAGTAATTGCTTTTGTGACACGTCATGGTTCTACTAATTCGCATACAGCTATTCTGGCCAGAACTATGAATATACCAGCCATTGTTAATGTTCCTGTTCCCGAAGGAATAGATAGCAGGCCCGCAGTGGTTAACGGATACGATGGAACTGTCGTGATTGATCCAGATGAGAATATACTTAAGCTGGCAGGGAAGCTAAAGGAAAAAGAAATAGAAAAAAGAAATCTTCTGGCTGAATATAAAGGAAAGCCAACGGTTACCAAGTCAGGACGTGAAATCAAATTATACGCTAATATCGGAGGATTAGATGACATAGGAGCCGTGAAGCAAAATGATGCTGCCGGGATTGGATTGTTCCGAAGTGAATTTCTATATTTACAGGAAAAAGATTATCCATCAGAAGAAAAACAGTTTCGGGCATATAAGCAGGTGGCTGAAATGATGGCCGGAAAAAAAGTAATCATCCGGACTTTGGATATTGGCGCCGATAAGCAGATTGATTATTTTAATTTGGAGAAAGAGGAAAATCCGGCATTGGGATATCGTGCTGTCCGCATTTGTCTGACAAGGGAAGAAATTTTTAAAGTACAGTTACGAGCCTTATATCGAGCAAGTGTGTTCGGAAACATTTCCATTATGGTTCCTATGATTATTTCACTTTGGGAAGTTGAGAAGGTAAAGGAAATCATTAAAGAGGTCCAGGAGGAATTAGCATCTGACGGAATTCCTTTTAAAGAGGTCGAATTTGGTATTATGATTGAGACACCGGCTGCAGTTATGATTGCAGATGAGTTAGCAAAGAATGTTGACTTTTTCAGTATCGGAACGAACGATTTAACGCAATATACGTTAGCAATAGATAGACAAAACCCAAATCTGACCATGTTTAATGACACCCACCATCCGGCTTTATTAAAGATGATCCAGCAGGTAATAGATGCCGCACACGAAGGCGGAATCTGGGCAGGAATCTGTGGTGAATTAGGAGCGGATATGGAGTTGACAGAGCGATTTATTGAGATGGGGATCGATGAATTGTCCGTCTCGCCGGCAATGATATTACCGCTAAGAAAACGGATATGTGAAATATAACAAAGGCTGTAATACTATAGCTGCTAGTACAATCATCCGAATTGACAATGAAGATGTATTTATTACGCATTAGCTACATTGCTGAAATGTCTTGCAGTGATATGCTTTTAAACTACTCTCATTCCTTGTTTAAAAGCTTTTCACAGGCAGATATAAATATATCTGGATTCTCTAGGTGAATGTCATGCCCGGATTTTATACCGATTCTTTCACAACTACTAATTAAACTCTGAACTTTATTTGCATCATCATCAGTATTGGCTGCATATAAAACCCCATCCTTACCATATTGCGTATTTGCCTTTAAGTAAATGACAGGACATATGATATTTTTAAGCATGTTATCCTGATCTATATCTTTCATCCATGAACCGTCGTAAAAAGCGTTTCCGAATTTCGGATCATAATTATCCATATAGAGAAGAGTGCGTAACCATGCATGTGGAATCCAAGCAATTTGGATAGGATGATCAGGGTTTTCTTGCCTAAACTTCACTGCTGACTGAACAATTTTATCCTGCAGCCCACCAAAAAGGGAAAGAAGGTAACTGTGTTCCAGGTAATAAAGGGAAAAATCAGTTTCATCTTTTTGACTGATATAATTATGAGTAACAGTGTATGCATCGTACCAAGCAAAAGCACCTTTATCTTCCTGTATTTCTTCTGGTGTAACCCGGAAAAGAGGGGGATCTTCTAGTACAAGACCGCTAATCTGTTCAGGCGCGTTAGCCGCAATCCAAGCTGCTAAAATACCCCCGGAAGAATGCCCGGATAAATAACAGTTTTCTTTAATGACATTGTTCATAAACCAAATAAAGGCTTCTCCGTTAGCCTTGCAGGAATATAAGCTCATTTCATGGCTTGACTCACCATGTCCATAACAATCTACGGCATAGACATGGAAGAATTTTGACAGTTCAGGCAATACTTTGTCATAGTCTTCCCACGCCACAGTCTGCCCATGAATTAGAAGCAATGCTGGACCATTACTGGGGCCTTCTCCATAGCTAATAATGGAGCCATCAGGTAGTTTTACTTGTTTGTTATAAAACCCGGCTTGGTTTACCTTACTCATCAAAGCCTCGTCATAATGGATATTGTTATAAAGATATCTTCCTATCAAAACTACCAAGCAGATTAAAATGACCCCGATTACTCCCAATATAATTGGCATTTCTCACCTTCTTTAATTTCCTATTCATTTTTAACTTCTCCTTCGTTTTTAGCCGGGCAGTGAATGGCATCCATGAGAGGTTCAATATTGCGTAAAAAAAGCTCTGTCTTTAATATTGCAATGCCTCCAAGTACCTCATCCCCAAGTATCATTAAACTATCGCCAGGGTTAAATTGAAATATATCTCGCGCCTTCTTGGGGATAACGATTTGCCCTCTTTCGCCCACAGTGACTGTCCCGAAAACATGTTTCCCCTTGGGAGGAATTATTGGAGCAACGGATTCTTCTCCGTCATTAACCAAATTATCCAAGGTTACATCATATAATTTGGCTAATGCAATACAATTATCGATATCGGGAAGGCTATCGCCATTTTCCCATTTGGCTACCGCTTGACGGGAGACATTTATTTTTTCTGCAACTTCTTCCTGTGTGTATTTGTTTATTTTTCTAAGCATTTGCAAATTTGTACTTATCATACTTTTCACACCTCCAATGATTAATATTATCAATATTTTAACTTACCTTAATTGTCTTATCAAGCAAGTAACGGCAACATTTAATTATAAATCATGTTAACGTCAGTTGCTTAAAGTTGTTTCGTCTTATGTATAAAAGAGCTGTTTATTTTTGACAACAGCTCTTTTTAGTTTCTTCTGTTCTAAGTCCAACTTATCAAACAGATGCCATATATAGGACAGCATGTGTTTTATTCGACGAATTATGGGATGGAAGCCCAATTCTCAATCTGGGAATCCGGACTTCTAAATTAGTATCCAATGACACGGCTCGCCAAATTAATCTTTTTAGTATGGAGACTGATGAAAAAAAAGGATATGCTGGATCGCGCCATTGATAAAATTCTGGATCATTATGGTTCTACTGCAATTCAAAGAGCCAGCTTGGTAAAACCGCAGAAATAAGAAGAAGGAAAAATAGCAAAATAAGAATCGAGTGGGAGAAAGTTTTCTTAAGTAAATGAAAATTTCCTCCCACTGCTAATTAGTCTTGAATTTTTATTCCGTCGCTGCCAGAGCCTGCTCAATGGCACGATATATCTGAGATTTTGTCATAATTCCGGTGGCATATCCAAAGAAGTTACCTTCCTTATCAATCAAAAAGGTAGTGGGGAATGCCGAAACAAAATAATTCTGTAAGATTTCTCCAGTTTCGTCAAAGACGGTCGGGAAGGTATATTTGTTCTTCTCAAGATATGCGATGACCGATTCCTTTGATTCATCGGCATTATTCGGATAATCTGTACTGGAGGGATTCGAAACCCCAAGGATGATGACATCCCCCTGGTTGCTGTCAAGTTTTTTATAGACCTCTTCAATATTCGGCATTTCCTTCTGACATGGCGGACACCAGGTCGACCAGAAGTTTAGAAATACAACCTTTCCCTTGTAATCCGAGAGCGTATGCTCGTTACCGAATTGATCTGTAAGGGTAAAATCAAAGGCTTTTGTCTTCGGCTTCTCATTCTCTTTACTGTCCCCGGTATTGCCGGCTTCGGAAGCGGTATGGTTATCCTCCGGCTTCTCAGGCTGTAGATCCTCTTCCTCTCTGGTTACCGTCGGGGGAGATAATATACTTAAGTATTTGGTAACGCCGTTCATCCAGCCGGTAAATGTCATGATTCCAATTATAATCAGAAGAATGCCGCCAGCCTTCACAGTATATTTTAGCAGCTTTTTATATACATTTAAGAAATTAAGTACCTGGGTTGTAAAAAGCCCGAGGAGCAGGAAGGGGATAACAAAACCTAGGGAGTAAACCAGCACCAGCAAATTACCCGTTAAGGAACTGCCGGTTCCGGATGCCAGAATGAGTACGGAGGAGAGGGCAGGACCTACGCAGGGAGTCCAGGCAAAGCTAAAAGTAAATCCCATAGCAAATGCAAGCAAAGGATTCGCTTCCCGATCACCGAGGGGAATTTGAAATTTTCTTTCCCGCTGTAGAAAATTTATATCCAATAATCCGACCTGATACAGTCCCAGGATAAGAATCAGGATGCCTCCGATTCGAGAAAATAGCAATTGGTTGCTTTTAAAAAAAGTGCCCAGGGCAGTAAAGGACATACCTAGAATAAAAAAGGCAAAAGAAATCCCAAGGACAAAGCATAAGGTATGGAAAAAGACTTTCTTTCTTTGAAATATAATGGTACCGTCTTCCTTTACCTGTTTCGCATTCCCGGACAGATAGCTGATATAGATGGGAATTAAGGGGATAACACAGGGCGAGAAGAAGGACAGTAACCCTTCTAAAAATACGAGGATAAAGCTGATACTTTCTGAGGGTGTAAGCCCTTGCATATGGTTGACCTCCTTATATTGGGGTATAAAAATAGTATAATAGTAATCTTATTTTAGCAAGTAATTTTATATTTAATGTAACATTGTCACACGGTATAAAATATTCATACGAATCATCTTTATACCTATTCTGGAAAATTCGTGCCCGCTGGGGGGTATTTAAAAGCGGCCTTGTCCATGCTTTTTACGATTCATTCTATCCGGTACAAGTTACGTAAGTGCTTCAAAATGGTTTGACAATCAAAGGAAAGGATGTTAAAATGGTTAAAAATATTTAATTAAAATATTTTAAGTAATTGAGGAGGGAGAACAGTGCTGGAGAATGAGTTTGAAAAATTATATCTGAAATTTCGGTATAATTATTGTAAAAATCTTTTTTCTGAGGTGAATGAAAGCTTGAATCCAACGGAAGCCTATTGCTTGGAAGCAATTTTTTTGCTTGATCGGCCTACCGTACGTGAATTTGCGGAATATATTCATATTTCCCAACCAAATGCAACGTATCGAATTAATAACCTGATTAAGAAAGGCTGTATTCGAAAGGTCTTATCCCCGGATGATAAAAGAGAATACCACCTGGAAGTAACGGATAAATTTCTTAAGGCTTATGGTGCAAATGCATCTTTTAATGCACAGCTAATGAAGGGAATTCGAGAAAAATTTAGTAAAGAAGAAATTGAATTATTAGAAAATATGCTACACAAAATAGTGGAAGAGATCATGATATAGTAAAAACGGAACGGGGAAATGCAAGCTTGCTTGCAATGTGCAATCGGAGCCAAAGATTATGAGTGCTCTTTACTCATGATAGAATAATAGGAAGGAAAAGAATATGGCGATTCAGATTATTACGGATTCGACTTCGGACATTGGTCGTGAAGAAGCGGAAAAAATGGGAGTTACAATTGTCCCGTTAAAAGTATTATTTGGTGAGAAAGAGTACCGCGAGGGAATTGAAATTACAATGGATGACTTTTATCAAAAGCTCGCCCGGGCAGAGAAGCTTCCTACAACATCCCAGCCTGCCCCGGATGATTTTTTAGGGCATTTTCAGAAGGCAAAGGAAGTAGGGGATAGTGTAATTGTACTTCTCATCGCAGGTAAATTCAGCGGTACGACACAGAGTGCGGTGATTGCAAAGGAAATTGCGGAATACGATGCGATTTATATTATTGACAGCTTGACTGCGATAACCGGATTACGCCTTCTGGTGGAGCATGCAGTAAAACTTAGAGAACAACATTGGGAGGCAGAGAAGATCGTAGCTGCCTTGGAAAAATCAAAGGATAGAATTGTTTTGATGGCAATGGTAGATACGCTAGAATACTTACACAAGGGCGGAAGGTTATCAAAATCATCCGCAGTTCTTGGATCTCTATTAAGATTCAAGCCCATACTTTCTGTAAAGGATGGAGTTATTGGAGTGGTAGGGAAAGCGAGAGGAACGAATAAAGGAATTGCCAGAATGCTGGAAATCATGGAGGAGATGGGAGAGATCGATCCTGCCTATCCGGTTACCTTCGGATACACAGCAGAGGACAGTAAAGGGCTCCTTTTAAAGGAAAAAGTAACGGAAAAATATAATTTGGGCGAAACGGCAATCTATCCCGTTGGATGCGTTGTCGGTACCCATGTGGGACCCGGCGCCTGTGTCATTACCTATATAAGAAAATGAGAGTCAAAAGCCATCCTAACAAATAATCTTCATCAATTTGTACAAATTAAGCAAAAACTTAAGTAATAGGAAACTGTATTTTAATGCGCAACTGTTTGAAGTCGTTGGTACTTAGATTACGTATTTTGTGGTCTTATGTACCATTACGTACTTCAATCCAAGTACTGCGTTTTTTTGCAGTGCTTTGGGAGCAATGTGTTACGAATAAAATATATTTTCTATTACTTATCTATGTATAAGTTATGCAAATTAATAAAGTTGATTTTATGAACTAACTTATGCATCCATAGATCCTATTTCTTCTTTTCAGGTTAATAATTTTAAAATGGAGTGTAGAGAAACTGCCATAATTATGGTAAGATGTAATTATAAAAGCGACAAAAAGCCTAGAAGTAGGAATATAGCGGATAAATTTACTTACAGGCTTACCAAAAAGATGAATTGGCAGGCCAATTCGATTGTCATGTTTTACAGAGTTTGTGCCTGCGCGGCCGCCGCAGACTCTATGATGAACACAATGCCGCGTAGAAATGAGGAAAATTATGAGCGAAAGAGTTCAAAATCCAATATTACCTGGATTTTATCCCGATCCATCCATTTGCAGAGTCGGAGAAGATTATTATTTGGTTACGTCAACCTTTGCTTACTTTCCGGGAGTACCCATTTTCCATAGCAAAGATTTAATTCATTGGGAGCAGATAGGCAATATTCTTGATCGGGAGGAGCAGCTTGATTTAACAGGTGCTAAGCAGTCCTGGGGAATTTATGCGCCCACGATTCGGTATCATAACAACACCTTTTATATGATCACGACGAATGTAAGTAACGGCGGGAATTTCATCGTCACCGCCACAGATACTGCAGGTCCCTGGTCAGATCCATATTTTCTCAAAGGCGCAGACGGCATTGATCCATCCCTGTTCTTTGATGATGACGGTAAGTGCTATTATACTGGAACATCGGATCGCAGAGAGGGATCTAAGTATTTCGGAGATAATGAGATATGGGTGCAGGAGCTGGATCTTGAGACCATGAAGCTGACCGGAGAGTCCTACGTACTCTGGCATGGTGCGCTTCATGATGTAGTGTGGGCGGAAGCACCGCATCTGTATAAGAAGGATGGCAAATATTATCTTATGATTGCGGAAGCAGGCACCGGACATGAGCATGCCGTAACGATTGCTACCGGTACAAACTTAAAGGAACCATTTGAGGGATACCGATGCAATCCGATTCTCACTCACAGACATCTGGGGAAAAACTACCCTATCGTAAATGTCGGCCATGCGGATTTGGTTGAGACGCAGAACGGGGAATGGTATATGGTTGCATTGGCTTCCCGTCCTTACGGCGGATATTACCGTAATATGGGCAGAGAGACCTTCCTGGTACCGCTTATTTGGGAGGATGGATGGCCTCTTATCAATCCGGGGAAAGGAATTGTCGAGGATACGGTAGAAGAACCGGATCTTCCGCCTTTTACAGCAGAAGTGGTACCGGAAAAGGAGGATTTTGAAGATGATAAGCTTCCGTTCCGTTTTCTGTATCTGAGAAATCCAAAAACAGATAACTACAGTCTAAGCGATCGAAAAGGCTTTCTTCGTATGAAACTGGCACCGGTAAAGATGACGGATCTGGATAGTCCAAGCTATGTCGGCTTACGGCAGACCGGAATGAGCTTTCTATTCGAGACGAAGATGGAGTTTACGCCGCATACGATTAATGAAGAGGCAGGAATTGTATTATTACAGAGCAATGAATTTCATTATCGCTTTGTTGTTACTATGCGGGACGGCCTTCCAGTTTTGCAGCTGATCAAATGCTTTGAGGGTAAGGAAGAAATATTGGAGCAGATGCTGATCGAAGAACTAACGAAGAACGATAACAGCATTCGTTTACGTGTTACAGCGGAGGGACAGGATCTTAAATTCGCGATTAGCTATGACGGCAAGAGTTATCACATCGTAAAGTCCGGCGTGGATGCCAGGATACTTAGTACCGATGTGGCAGGAGGATTCACAGGAACCACCATGGGAATCTATTGCTCCGGAAATCATACGGAAACAGATAATTACGCGGACTTTGACTGGATTACATATAAGAATCTGTAGTAATTGCCGCCACCAATCAACGGAACTGGCAGAGACGGCAGCAGACGAATACATAGGATACAAAGGGTCAATGATATATCCTTCAATTTTTGTGGGAAGGAAGATCATTGATCTTTTTTTATCGTATAGGAAATTACGTCCTATTACGATAAAAAACGCTCCGCTAAGGATGCGCACTCGCACGTATTGTATTTTGCCAGCGATGCTGGCCGCGCTCGGCGCTAGAGTTTCGCAAGCGAAACTCTTTCTTGCTTTATAGGAAATTGCTCCGTAAGGAGCAACTCAGTATTAAAAATGCCTGCACAAAGGCAGGCATAAGAAATAGACGATTGCAGATTAGAAGATATAAAAACCTTCTTCACCGAAATCATC
>SVEA01000170.1 GCA_015057615.1 Lachnospiraceae bacterium
CAAATCAAGGTAAAAGTATAAGTAATATGAAACAATATTTTGATACGCAACTGTTTGAAGTCGTTGGTAATAAGATCATGTGTTTTATGATCTTATGTACCATTACGTACTTCAATCAAGTATTGCGTTTTTTGCAATGCTTTGTGAAACAGCGTGTTGCGAATGAAATATTTTCTATATTACTTGTCAACACATAGATTCTGCAAATTGACAAAATTAAGTTTATAAATCGGTTTTCGACGCTCCTTGCATTCTTCTGTATTTATTGTGGATTAAGCTGCTTTGCTTTAATCACCATTTCATTATCAAGGTACTCAATGCTGACGCTGTCTCCCTCTTTAATATTGCCCACCAAGATCTCTTCCGCCATCTTATCCTCGATGTTTGTCTGAATCGCACGCCGTAACGGTCTTGCACCAAATTTAGGATCAAATCCGACTTCAGCCAAATGATCGATTGCTTCCTGTCCTATTTCCATTACAATACTCATCTGCGCCTTAATTCTCTTGGCGATAGTACGAATCATAATCGAAACAATTTCCTTAATATTTTCTTTGGACAGGGAATGGAATACAATAATTTCATCAATTCGGTTGATAAATTCTGGCTTAAATATCCTCTTGACCTCATCCATGACGCCTTCCCGCATCCGTTTGTAGTCTTCCTTCTCATCCGTTACTGAGGTAAACCCAAGGCGTTTCGGCTCAACGATATTCTTGGCGCCAGCGTTGGATGTCATGATGATGATTGTATTTTTAAAGCTGACTTTTCTTCCCTGGGAATCTGTGATATGCCCATCGTCAAGTACCTGTAAAAGGATATTAAAGACATCCGGGTGCGCTTTCTCCACCTCATCAAACAGGATCACAGAATACGGATTCTGCCGAACCTTTTCACTCAGCTGTCCGCCCTCATCATAGCCGATATATCCCGGAGGAGATCCGATCAGCTTACTGATACTGTGCTTCTCCATGTACTCGGACATATCAACCCGGATGATGGAATTTTCACTGCCGAACATCGCTTCCGCAAGTGCTTTCGATAGCTCGGTCTTGCCGACACCGGTCGGTCCTAAGAATAGGAAGGAGCCAATAGGCCGGTTCGGATCCTTTAGTCCGACTCTGCCCCGCCGGATCGCTTTGGCAACCGCAGCTACCGCTTCCTCCTGACCGACGACTCTTTCATGCAGTATATTTTCCAAATTCTGCAGGCGCTGTGCTTCCTCTTCCTGCAGCTTACGAACCGGTATCTTGGTCCAGCTGGATATAATGTCCGCAATTTCATTTTCACTGACGACCAGCTGCTTCTCCTGCTTACTCTTATCCTCGAGAACTCTTTCCTTCTCCAGCTTTTCCTTCGTTGCTTCCTGCTGCTTCTTTATCTCGCCGGCTCTTTCATAAGCCTCCTGCTTGATTGCCCTCTCCTTCTCTTCCTCGAGCTTTCTTATCTTTTCTTCCAACTCCTTAATTCTCGGAGATGAGGTAAATGCACTTAAGCGTACCTTTGAAGCCGCTTCATCCATTAAATCAATTGCTTTATCCGGTAAATAGCGGTCATTAATATAGCGGGAGGACAGCTTAACGGAGGCCTTCAAAGCGTCGTCCGTAATCCGTACCTTATGATGCGCCTCATACTTATCCCGCAGGCCAAATAAGATCTGAACCGCTTCACTTTCGGAGGGTTCCTCCACCACAACCGGTTGAAATCTTCGTTCTAGCGCAGCATCCTTCTCAATATATTTACGATATTCCTCTCTGGTCGTCGCACCGATAATCTGCAACTCTCCGCGGGATAGGGAAGGCTTTAGAATATTCGAAGCATCAATCGCGCCCTCCGCACCGCCAGCACCGATAATCGTGTGAATTTCATCAATAAAGAGCAGTACATTACCGCTGTTAATCACCTCACTGATTACCTTCTTAATTCTTTCCTCAAATTCCCCGCGGTATTTACTTCCTGCTACCATACCGGATAGGTCTAAGGTAACCACTCGTTTTTCTTTAATCGTATCGGGGATATTTCCCTCAATTATCTTTAACGCAAGTCCTTCTGCAACTGCAGTTTTACCAACACCTGGCTCACCCACGAGGCAGGGATTATTCTTTGTTCTTCGGCTTAATATCTGAACTACCCTCTGAATCTCCGACTCTCTGCCGATTACCGGATCGAGCTTTCCTTCCTTTGCATACTCGGTCAAATCGCGGCTGTATTGATCTAAGGTCGGAGTCGCGGATGCTTTCCCCTTACCCTTATTCTTCCCTGCGGCATATTCGTTCTTCGCGGTACTGACATCAATACCGGAAGAGGCTAATATATCAATATATAACTTTTGTATATTCACACCAAGGGTATTTAGAAGACGAATTGCGATGCAGTCCGGTTCCTTAATCAGAGCAATTAAAATATGTTCCGTGCCTACTGACGAAGCCATCAGCCTTGCCGCTTCCTTGTAGCTCTGTTCCAGAATCCGCTTCGCACGGGGTGTAAAATCACCGCCATCCAGCATTGCTACGCCATTGCTGGGAGCGATCAGCTGATTCACTAATTCCAAAACCTTTTCTACGCTGACACCATTCTCCGCTAACACCTTTCTGGCAACTCCATCCACCTGGAGTAAACCAATCAGCAGGTGTTCCGTGCCAATATAGTTATGGGAAAGCCGGAATGCCGACTCTCTTGCTAAATTTATTGCATTCTTTGCATTCTCTGTAAATTTGTCATACATCATATGGTATCCTCCATTCTATTTTCAGAGTGCTCTTTCTCTATATAATTGTAGGTAATTCATTTCTAATATATTCCGCCCTGGCTTGGTCTCTTGTCGCACTTCCCGCATTTTTACCAAGGGTCCATTGAAGACTGCCGGGCTGGACTCCCATCATCAATTTATGGATGTTAAATTCGCGGTCAAACTTAATCAAATCACAGTCCATACCAAATTTCAACTGGGACAGTAACGTCATTGCATCGTCGGAGGTGAGCTGTCTTGCATATTTTAGGGTACCGTAGGTCCGGTAAACCTGATCCTTAAGCTCCTCCGAATTCAGAGACAGCATATATTCTCTCCGCTTTCTCTCCTGCTTAACGACCTGTACGACGATTCGTTTCAGATTCTCAACAATTTCTCTTTCTGAGTTTCCCAGCGTCTTTTGATTCGATATTTGAAACATACTGCCAAGGCTTTTCGAACCCTCTCCGTAAATTCCGCGGATGGTCATGCCGTATTTTCCTACTTCTTCGATCAGCTTCTGAACCAGCCTTGCGGAACTAAGCGCCGGCAAAAATACCATACAGGAAGCCCGCATTCCGGTTCCGGCATTCGTAGGACATTCCGTAAGGTATCCATATTTTTCATCATAGGCAAAATGTAATTGCTCATATGCCGCATCGTCAATTTTATCCGCCAGCTCATATGCCTGCTCCAAATTCATGCCGCCGACGATTGCCTGGATTCGGACATGATCTTCCTCGTTAATCATTACGCTCACGGTTTCATCCTCGGATAGAATCAGCCCTGTCGTCTGTTCCTTTGCCGCCAGTAAGGGGCTTACGATATGGCGTTCCACCATGGCGGATTTATCAATCTCACTTAAGGTACTGATATTGCACGCATAATATCTTCGGCTGTCATTCTCCGATAAAAAGGGCGTGATTGCCTTTACCTGATTCACTAAACTGACCGCCTGATCCTCGTGAAGTTTGCCGGAGAATGGATAACTCTCTAAATTTCTTGCCAGTCTGACCCGGCTGGAGATGACAACATCGCTGTCCGGAACATTTTGTTCATACCATTTAAGCATTGCCGATCTCCTCCTTTTTCAATTCCTTGATCAGATCCCGCAGTCTTGCCGCTTCTTCAAACTCTTCCTTCTCCACTGCCTCCTGAAGCTTTAAGGACAGCTTCTCGTTCTCGGATAAATCCTTCAGGATACGGTCCGTTGAAGTAATATATCCCTTCGGACGTTTCCCTGTATGAACTTCGGCTCCCTGAATTCCCTTTAGCATTCTGCCTAACTGGCTGTTAAAGCTACGGTAGCACTGAGCACATCCAAACCTTCCTTTTTGTAAAAATTCTTCATAAGTCGTTTTGCAATTGCTGCATACCAGATCGGGTATCTCTGGAGCGGAATCCTTTGTATTGGATGCAGGATGATTATCAAACAAAGTAGAAAGCAGGTCTCCCAAAGAAAATTCGCTGTTTAGAAACGGCTTTTCCATTTGAAAGGTAGTGTAGTTTGCTGCACATTCTTCGCAAAGATGCTGTTCCTTTTTCACTCCGTTTATAATCTCGGTGTACAATACTTTTGCATCTCTCTTATGGCATTTATCACATAGCACAAGAATTACCCCCTTTCAAACTCTTTAAATATCTGATCAACAATTTCATGAACCTCCTTACAGCTGATATTCCTGCATATTGCTCTTGCAAGGATGAAACGAAGATTCTCCTGCAGCTCATCCAAAGCTTGTAATTTATTAATATCGATGGCGATAACTGCACCTTTTCTACGGTCCAGCTTCACATATCCCTCCTGCTTTAAGGTGGCATATGCTTTATTGACCGTGTGCATATTGATACCGATATGATCTGCTAACTCTCTTACGGATGGAAGGTTATCGCCCTCTTGAATTTGAGAAGTTGCGATTCCATAGATGATCTGATTCCTCAATTGTATATAAATCGCTTCATCACTGTTAAAATCAATTTCTACATACATTGGCTGCACCTCATTTACAAATACATTCAAAAGTTATATCTGTTATATTCAGAGTATAACAAATGCACAATCCATTTGTCAATAGCTACAGGTAGGATAGGAGTCTCATAAGTCATTTTAAGATTTTGATATGGATAGGATCCCATATATATTCATGTTCCTTGTTTTTATATGATTTATGACACTCATATCAAGTATATCGTCTCATCCGGAATCCTTCCAAAATTATTAATCCAGATCTTCCTCTTTGTATCCCTTCTGCTTCATATATAAACGGATGAAGGCAAATAACAGCAATGCAATCAGCACAGCAAGAATTGCGATTACCACAGCTGCTTTTGTAAGATTTGCATGATATTCCTTCGCCTGCACACTCTCATTCTCTTCCGTACCTGCCGCATTCGAACCCTTAAAATTCTCAGGGGCGTAACGCTGCAGCGTCTTTTCTATTTTATCGTATAGATAAAAGCCCTTTTCTCCAAATTCATTTTCCGCATAGATAAGATAAAAGTCACTGTTCCTATTTTCCATGAATTCCTCCGGGAAATAGGCGGTAACGGAAATATCCGACAGGATCGCCTCACCCTTTACAAATCCCTCCGGAACGGTAACATCACTGCCCGGCGTAACCAGTTTATATTTCCCGCTGTAAACTGCATAGACTTCTCCGTCCAAACGAACCACTTCAAAAAGGCTTTGGGATTTGCCTGGAGCAATGGTCGGTTCCTCCGGTGTCTCACTCTCCGGAGCAACTGCCCGCATTACCTTTATAGTATATTCTATGACATCTCCCGATTCTGCTAACACCGTAACGATAATTTTATTTTCCCCTTCTTTTAATAAATCATTACCGGAAATCTTAATGGTTGCTTTTTCATCCTCCGGAAGAGCGTCGATCACTAACTTACTGATATCCGAAGCTACCTCAGTGCTATATTCATATACTGTTTTATTAAACTCCGGTGTCAGCTGGGACGGGCTGGTTTTTAATGATTTCAAATAGGCATTTTCGGAGGCGGTTTCTGCCGCTTTGACCTCCAACGTTAACACATTGCTGGATACCGACATTTCATCACTGGTTTCAAAATCATAGACCATGGCACGGCCCGGAAAGGATATCTCGACCGTTCCAGGCTTAACTGCATGAAATTTCAATGTATATTTACGATTCGTATTTCCTTCCGCTAATCCGAAATCGGAAATCTTAAGGAAACCGCTGCTTCCTGTGATTACAGAAGCTCCGTCGATATATTCGATTTGCTCATCGTCATAGGTAAGGTTTGCCTCAAAATCACCGAACATGGTATCGGAGGTAATCCTGATATAAACAAAAAAATCATCGCCTGCCGTTACTTCCTTCGTATCGGCGGCAATTTCGATCTCTGCGCTCGCTGCCTGAACCGGCTTGGCTGTAAAAAATATCCCGGCGAGCAGGGCGAACAATAACGCTCTTACGTATTTTTCAATTTTTCTCATATAGTATCCTCATTTCTGCGCGGCTTTTTTCATATCCCGGAGCTTGTGAATGCTGCGCTGACACAAACTTCTTCCTGCCATACTGCCTTTTATCCATCATAACACAGAATCTACATCCTGCTATAACTAATTTTCGAGAAAATCAAACTATGATTTGAGTATCAAAAGCTATCCTAATAAATAGTCTTTGTCAATTTGCACAAATCAACCGAATACTTTAGCAATAGGAAAAAATATTATAATGAGCAGCTGTTTGAAGTCGTTGGTACTTAGATCCACGTATTTTGTGGTCTTATGTACCATTACGCACTTCATTCCAGGTAATGCGTTTTTGCAATGCTTTGGGGAACACAAATCCGGCCAACAGGTTCGATTACCCGCGGCCGGATTCAAGCCTGCTAATATCTGTGTTGGCAAAGCTTTTTTATGATTAGCCCGACAAAAGCCTTCTTAACAAATCGTCTTCGGCAATTTGCACAAAGCAAGGTAAAACTTAAGTAA
>SVEA01000171.1 GCA_015057615.1 Lachnospiraceae bacterium
AGTGGTACATAAGACCACAAAATACGTGGTCTAAGTGCCAACGACTTCAAACAGTTGCTTATAAAATATTGTTTCCTATTACTTGAACTTTACCTTGATTTGCGTAAATTGATGAAGACGATTTGCTAAGAAAGCTTTTGTCGGGCTAATCAAATTCATATCGTTTATTGTAGTGAAACGGACTTTGCAACCCCTCTTACAAAATCATATGTTTCTTGCTCGGTATTCAGTATTTCATTTAGCGAAGGGTTATGAATTAATTGATGATGACGCATCGCCTCCTGAATGATTGCCGGGATGTCTAAAAATGCAATCCTACCCTGTAAAAATTCCGCCACAGCCCATTCGTTTGCTGCATTATATACCGTTGGCATACTCCCGCCGATTCTGCCTGCCGTACAGCCAAGCTTCAATCCATAAAAGGTATCCAGATCCGGTTCTTCAAAAGTAAGCTGGCTTAAGCTTATAAAATCCAGCCGTTCTACGCCGGGGAAAGTGGTTCTATCCGGATAGAATAATGCATATTGAATCGGAAGCCGCATATCCGGAGCTCCTAATTGAGCCAGGACACTGCCATCAATATATTCCACCATGGAATGAATAATACTCTGCGGATGAACGACCACTTGGATCCGGTCAATCGGTACGGCAAATAACCAAGCTGCCTCCATAACCTCCAGCCCCTTATTCACCATGGTCGCCGAATCGATCGTAAGCTTCTGCCCCATTGCCCAATTCGGATGCTTCAGGGCATCCTTCGGCTGCACATCTGTAAGCTCGGAGAGCTTCTTCCCCCGGAAGGGACCGCCGGAAGCGGTCAATATAATCTTGTGGACATCCCTTTCCTTTTCCCCATGCAGGGATTGAAAAATTGCAGAATGCTCACTATCAACTGGAAGTAAAGACACCTTCTTTTCCTTAATTAAAGGCATAATAAGATGCCCGGCAGTTACTAAGGTCTCCTTATTTGCGAGGGCAATATCTTTCCCCGCTTTGATCGCTTCTATGGTAGGCTGGATTCCGATCATCCCCACCATGGCAGTAACCACAGTTTCGGCCTCTGCCTGAGCGGCACAGGCAATTAATCCATCCATGCCAGCTACTACTTTTGTAGAACAATCTTTTATATTCTCCCGAAGCTTTGCCGCCTTCTCTTCATTATAAACACAAACAAGGCTCGGGAGAAACTCCCTCACCTGTTTTTCTAATAGCTCTATATTACTGCCTGCTGTCAGTGCAGTTATTTTCAATTCCGAATGTTTTCTGACGATATCTAATGTCTGGGTACCAATGGATCCCGTGGAACCCAATACAGCGATTTTTTTCATAGGTTTCCTCCAAATTACAGCATCACTGCTAAATAGTATACGACCGGTGCAGTAAATAATATACTGTCAAATCGGTCCAATATCCCACCGTGTCCCGGTATCAGCTTACCATAATCTTTAATATCATAGTTTCTTTTGATTGCCGACGCTGCCAAATCTCCGATCTGGGAAAGAATACTGGAAGCTACCCCGATCACGGTGAAAGCGAGCTGCGGGTTATTTAATCCTGTGATTCTATTTTGAAATATCGTTGCATAAATAAATCCAATCAGAGCCGCACCTGCGATTCCACCAATACTACCTTCGATGGATTTCTTGGGACTGAGCTTCGGCGCAAGCTTATGCTTGCCAAAGAGTACCCCAACGCAATAAGCGCAGGTATCCGAGCCCCATGCACCGATAAAAATCAGCCAGACAAGCAGCGCTCCTTCCTCTAGCATCCGTACCTGATATATGTAAGACATCATAACGCTGACATAGAAAAGGCCGAAGAATACTACTGCAATCTGTTCTGTCTTATATTCCGGAAAGTGAAATACAGCGATAAATAGTAATGCTACAAGAAAAAGCAGAAAAAGCATAAGCTGGTATTGCTGCCAGCCAAAATATAGTAATATATAATAAAGTATCCCGGCAGCATATCCGGCATATCCGGGTGCTTTCCTGTGAACCTTAACAATTCGGTACAATTCCATCATCCCAATCAAGGAAATGGCAAAGATCGCCGCAAAAAGGACATCCTTTCCCAGAACTACAACTAAAATGGTAATTGCCATAAGAATGACTCCGCTGAGTAATCTTGTCTTAAACATATTTCCTCGCATTCCGCCGCCGTCGGCAGCACAAAATCTAATCTTCTATAACTCTTTCCTTTTTATTATCATTTCATTCCGATATTGCGCCAAATCTTCTTACTCTACTATTATAATATTCAATTGCCTTGATTAGTTCTTTTTTATCAAAATCCGGCCACAATACATCTGTAAAATAAAATTCCGTATAGGCAAGCTGCCAGAGTAGGAAATTGGACAAGCGCTTTTCCCCGCTGGTCCGGATTAGAAGATCCGGATCCGGTATACCCTTGGTATCCAGATAGCTTTCCATTACATTCTCATCTATATTATCAATTGCAATTGTATTCTTCTTAATATCCAGGGATAATGCTTTTACTGCCCGAATAATTTCATCCCTGCTTCCGTAATTGATTGCAACCTGCAGATGTAGGCCGGTATTATCCTTAGATGCTTCCTCCAATTCATTGATGCTTTTTATGATATCCTCGGACAAACCGGATTTGTCACCGAGTATTCTTACCTTCATATTATTCTTTTTCGCGGTTTTCTTACTGGTCTGCAGATAGCTTCTGAGAAGCTTCATAATCGCATCCACTTCTTCCTTGGGACGTTTCCAATTTTCCGTGGAAAATGCATAGACCGTCAAATAATTCACACCAATTTTATAAGCATCCTCGCATATTCTTTCCACCGCCTTGCTTCCCTGCGTATGGCCGTAATTGCGAGGCATATTTCTTTTCTTTGCCCATCTTCCATTCCCATCCAGGATGATCGCAATATGATTTGGTATCTTAACTTCCTGTTCCTGCATAATTTCCTCGTTTCTGCGCTGTTTTTTGCGCATTATGTTGTGTATGCCACACAGACACAAACTTTCTGCATGAAGATATTATTACTTCCCGCTTCTCCTCTATTATTGCGCTTCCTACTGCGGATTACAAGTACCCTTCTCCTATATTTGCGCATTATGAATTTATGAGACAAGCTTTTTTGCTATTCTTCAGAATCTATGCCCAAAAAGCATGGGCGTTAGTGTGGCTCAAAAGGTGAATAAATTGCACAATTCACCCTTTGAGCCACACTGATGTACTATTTATACGGTTAATATTTCTTTTGATTTATCTTCCATTACTTTATCAACGTCCGCAATATACCTGTCTGTCAGCTGCTGTGTCTTTTCTTCCAGCGTCTTTAATTCATCGTCTGAAATTTCACTGGATTTATTCAGCTTTTTCAGCATATCGTTCGCGTCTCTTCGGACATTTCGAATCGCAACCTTAGCATTCTCTGCCTTCTTCTTAACATCCTTAACGAGCTCTTTTCTTCTTTCCTCGGTTAATTCCGGAAATACAAGGCGGATCACCTTACCGTCATTGCTTGGCGTTAATCCAAGATCGGAATTAATGATCACCTTCTCAATATCCTTAATTAACTTGCTCTCCCATGGCTGAATCTGAATCACTCTAGCCTCAGGCACGGAAATATTGGCAACACTCTGTAAAGAGGATGGCTGTCCATAATAATCAACTTTAAGCTTATCTAAAAGATGCGGATTTGCTCTGCCCGCACGTATTGATGCATATTCTTCTTTTAACGTATCCAATGACTTACTCATTTTAACATTGTATTGTTCTAATCTTGCGTCCAATTTATTCCCTCCAATTCGATTTATAAAAAACAAATAAACTAATAGTTACCAACGATTCACCCAGCTTCGTGAGCAGACCTTAAAAATTGCCTTCCGATCCGGGAAGAGAAAACCTTACATTATCGTGTATCTTACCATTATTATACCGTAATGGTTGTACCGTTTGATGCTCCCTGCGCTGCTTTTACAATACTATTTTCCTCCGCTAATCCAAATAAAAGGATCGGCATCTTATTCTCAAGGGCAAGAACCGTTGCAGTTAAATCAACAATACCAAGCTTTCGGTCAAGAACCTCCTGCATCGGAATGGTCTCAAATTTCTTCGCATTCGGATTCAACTTCGGATCACTGTCATAGACACCATCTACTGCTCTCGCCATAAGGATCGTATCACATTCCAATTCCACTGCACGAAGCACGGTCGCCGTATCGGTAGAAAAGTAAGGATGCCCGGTTCCTCCGGCTAAAAAAGCCACTCCGCCCTGACGCATCAGCTTTGTCACACGGTCCTTAGAAAACAGTTCCGTCATACTGCCGCAGGAAAATGGGGTATAAACATTGGTATTCATACCTACATGGCGAAATATTTCCGAAACATAGATACAATTCATAACAGTAGCAAGCATGCCAATCTGATCCGCTTTCGTCCGATCGATGGTCTCACTGGTTCTTCCCCTCCAGAAGTTTCCTCCACCGATGACAACGCTCACTTGAATTCCTTCCTGAACCAGCTGCTTTACTTGATTCGCCACAGCGATACAGGTTGCTTCATCAAAACCGGTTTTTTTATCACCCGCCAAAGCTTCTCCGCTTAATTTTAAAAGTACTCTGTTAAATGACTTCATGCTTCATTTGCCTCCATGGTATCTCTATTTTCACATCATATTCTATAATAATCTACCATAAATCAAATGTTTTTACTAGCACAAATCTATTTTATTCGAAAATATTATCAATATTTACATCCGAATAGCTTAAGGAGCAGAAACCGTCAATTATGGCGCCGTTATTGATTTGCACGGATTTTGCTTTAATATTACCTTTTATAATCGCGGTTGAATCGATTACAACCGGACCGTTAATATCGATTTCCCCTTTCACAGCGCCGGCAATCACACCGGACATTCCGCTGATATTACCGATTAACACTGTACCAAGACCGATCTTAACCGTTCCTTCGCTTGCGACATTCCCTTCCAGACGGTCCGTATTGATGAATACCTCAGAAGCAGAAACATCCCCCAGGACCTTGCCTGTTATCGATAACTTCCCATGGCACTCAATATCACCGGTTACATTTCCCGTGATATCCAGCGCTCCATTCGAAGAAATGCTGCCGTTGATGATCGTTCCCCTTGAAATTACGGATACTTCATCGTCATTTTCTATGGAAGCAGCTCTTACTTTCTGGGTATCCTCTTTTTCAATTTCCCCGGAAACAGCTTTTTCCTCCTCTTCATCTAAGGAATCCAGTAATTCCAAATCAACATTATCATCCATGCCCGCACCCTCTTCCTCTTTTAGCAAATCATCCTGTTCCTGATCGCTTTTCAGGTCATCCTTTTCCCCATTTGTATCGGACTCTCCATCGTTTTCTTCCTTTGTCAA
This sequence comes from Lachnospiraceae bacterium, assembly GCA_015057615.1. Lineage (GTDB taxonomy): Bacteria > Bacillota > Clostridia > Lachnospirales > Lachnospiraceae > Mobilitalea. The sequence continues at coordinate 5,379 of SVEA01000171.1, forward strand.
TCCATTCAGCCATTCCTTCATCATATCGCTGTCAACGGCTTCTTCTGCTGCATCTGCGCCAGTATCTAAGGTGTTTACCATTTGCTCTTCTGTTTCTTCAAGATTGGCTTTATCCTCCGGCAGCAATTCATTGACTGCCTGCGATAAGTCTTCTTTAAAATCCTTAAAAAACCCCATTCGCAAAATACCTCCCTATGTAGATTTATTCGATTGAATTAGCTTCTATCTGCTGGATGGGCGGAACATCTTCCGTTAGAGGTAACAATGAAGCTCCCTCCGAAAGCAGTGTTTCAATTAATGCTGGAAGGGAATCCACCGTCGTACCTTTGGTAGATGAATCATGCATAAGAACGATTGAGCGTTTCTTCTTTGCTACGTCAGTCAAAACATTGTCAATCAATTCTTCCTTTGTATATTGAACGCCGGTCGCATCCTTATTCACCACATTCCAATCAAAATAGACAACCGATTGATCATTCAAATAGCGGATGAACTTCTCCATTCCATCCGGATTGACCTGGTTCGCACTTCCCCCAGGAAAACGATAGATTTTCGGCCTATACCCAATAATATCATATAACAAATCCCATTGTTTTGTAAAGTCCTTATCAAAATCTTCTAAGGATTTATAGATCTGTTTATAATCATGGGAATAAGAATGCATTCCTATTGTATGGCCTTCCTCAACAATCCTGCGATATGCTTCTTTCAACTCGTCATCCGTCTTGCCGACCACAAAAAAGGTAGCCTTTACATTATATTCTGCCAGAATGTCAAGGATAGCATCCGTATACATGCTCGGGCCATCATCAAAGGTTAGATATACCGTCTTGCCGGCGTATCTCCCCTCCTCGGAAACCGATGTTTTAAAAGTATCAACAGCATCTGCCAAAGCGGGACCGGATATTACGGAATCCTCTACCCCCAGCTTCTTCCTCAAAAGATCTGCCGCAGCTGTCTCCCCTGTTTGATTTGCTCCCGTCTCCTCCGCTTTCTCATTCATTGGCTTCTCCGCGGCATAGGCATAATTTTCTTTTCCTCTTGCCGTATGGATCGACTGTTCGATTCTTCCGTGCATTTCCATTAATTCATTGACATTCTTTTGTAATCTACTTACCTGAAGCCCCAATACAATGCATAGGATGATCGGCAGAAGCACCATTATCATAATTATTATAATAATTGCCGTTTTTATTCGGTTAATGCGTTTGCGTTTCTCTGCTACTATACTTTCCGGCTTATAAATATTCACGTAATCTTCTTCCTGCAAATCCTCACCCCTATAGAAATCTCTGATTCCTATTTTACCACAAGGCTGGAAAAAATAACAGCATATTTCCAATAAAACATACAGAATTTTACACAATTTTGTATAAATTAGTACTTTTGTATCATTTAATTTAAAGTTTAGATAGTAAATATTTTCAAAAACATTTAACTGTAGATTTCAAATTCCGCAACCTGTCCGCTGTTTATACCTTGAATGTTTCCGTTATCTGAAATATAATATAACAATGGACGGAGGGAAATAAAGTGGAGTATTTAACAGCATTGGAAATAGCAAATAAATGGAATATTTCAAGCCGTATGGTTGCCTATTATTGTGAAAATGGCAGAATAAATGGAGCAGTTAAAAAAGGTAAAACATGGATTATCCCTGTCAATTCTGAAAAACCTGTTGATAAACGCTATTCGAAAAAGAAAATCAACATTAAAGAAAATAGCGAATTGCAGGGTGAACGTCAAAATATAAATAAGACAGATATAGAAAATATAACAGCAATCTATCGAACAAGTGATATTTATAAAAATCTTGGTCTTACAAGGGAAATCTTACGATATTATGAAGAAATAGGCTTAATTAATCCCAAAAGAAACCAGGACAACCAATATCGCGAATTTGATTTTTTTGATATCTCACACCTTATGGCGATTGATTTCTACAAAAAAAGAGGATTTCGTCCGCTTGAGATTAAAGAACTGATGAAAGCGTCAAAGCCAGAAGATTATTTTGTAGCTATGAAACAGCAAATCGAAACCATAGAAAGAAATATCCAATCATTGCAGGATATATTAAGTCGTTTAAAAGCAACGCAAAAATTTTGCACTTATAATGTAAAGCATATTAGTGAGTTTATGATAAAGAATTTGCCTCTATACTCTGTTCAGGAATCCATGGACGCAGTATCTTCTTTCAGAGAGTATCAGGACAAGGTATTGACTTACCTCCATTTGGAAAATGAAGATATTCTTTCTAACATGGTACGGACAATAGCCTTTGATGAAACTGGCTACAAAGGTTCAGAAATGTGTATTGTAAAGTCTGCAACGAAAAAAAGCGAAAAACACACCGCTTTTCTTGAAGATGGAAAATGCCTGTATACAACGATAGCGGCTGATAATGATGACAATTCTATCATGGACAAGATGTTTTCACTCGCTTATAAATGGGCTGCAGAACATAAGGAAGCATTTCGTGGCGTTGTTTATATCTTTATTCGTTTTATTATGCTAAACGATCATAAACGAAACGAATTTATATGAAGTATGGATACCGCTAAAATAATTTTTAATTTCTCCATTGACTTGGGGGGTTCCACCACCCTTATACTGATATCGTAAAGAAAATCAATATAGGGAGGTGCTAAAATGGAGAATAGTAATAAATTAGGCAAGGATTTTATGCTTGTGGTTGCAGGACAAATAGTATCACTGTTTGGAAATGCAATCCTGCGTTTTTCCTTGCCTTTGTATTTATTAAGAAAAACCGGTTCCTCTACCTTGTTTGGCATTGTAACTGCTTGCTCTTTTCTGCCTATGATCGCCTTGTCGCTTCTGGGCGGCATATTGGCAGACAGAGTGAATATTGTGCAGAAAAAGAGAACCGGCATACTATTTAACATTTTTTGCAAGCAGATTTTCCAAACCGTGAATACTCGTAAAACCATCATCTTTCTTATCATTTTTGCTCTGATTCAATTTGGAGCTTGTGTGTTACAGGAAAGTTATTTAGGGAATCCATGGTATTTATTTATTCTTTTCATGCCAATGATGATTTTGGGAGGTGGTTTAGAGGAAATTGGGTGGCGTGGTATTTTTCAGACGTTACTTGAAAAACACTTTTCTTTTCTTACAGCAGCTCTTATCGAAGGTATAATTTGGAGTGTTTGGCATTTGCCATTATGGTTAGTGCCTAACACAGCTCAAAGTTCCATGAATTTTATAGCATTTACTTTGTATTGTATTACATTAGGTCTTACATTGGCAGCCACTTACCAACTGACAAAATGTATTTGGGCAACCATTTTAATTCACGCTTGGGGAAACACGGTTTTGGGCGGAATGTATACGCTGACATCGCTTAACAGCTTTCCGAATATAAAAACACTTACCATCTATGGAATACAAGTGGTAGTTATTATGCTGATACTGACGTTTCAAAAAAGACACTTAAAACCACTACAACTGTAAATATGGTGGAGCATTTGACACTGGCCACTGCTATAAATCCAGTTTCTTTTCAATGCATACCAGATTTACTCCTGGTATGCCGTTGAAAACGCATGGAGTAATGCCGATTTCTTTATATCCGAAATTTTTATACATTGCTCTTGCACGAATATTTATAGCGTTAGTATCAATTCTTAAGTAAGGGCAATTATTCTCTCTTGCATATTTCTCGTAGAACTCCACCATCTTCCTTCCGTAGCCGTGTTGTTTCACAGAAGGTTCCACCACAAGGGTATGCATCACCATCACCTGGTCATCATCTGCCGGATATTCCCATTGACAGTTCTTATATTCAGGAACCTGGTCCTTATTCAGGCGCATTGCAGCGACAATTTCTCCGTCTTCTTCCATAACAAACAGATCATCCTTTTCCAACGCTGCAATAGCCGTATTCCTGGTTGGATAAATGCCCCTCTGCCAGCCGATGGTACATTTGCACTTCTCTTCTTCCTCTATAATATGTTCAAAAATCAGTGCTACCGCATCTATATCTTTCGGTTTCGCTTTTCGTATTATATTCATGCCTGTACTCTCCTTTTAAACTAATTTTTTTAAGTAGTACCCTGTTCCTCTTTTTGCTTGCTTTTACCTATGTATTTTACTACCTTTATCCAGAGAACATACAATAGTTTATGATGATACTTCTCCAGATGTAGAAAAACCGCTAGAAAATACTCGTTTTCGGCGGTTAAACACTAGCTTTTCTTATTTTTATTTTACCAACTTTGATATTGGTAAGTTCACTTTTTCATTTTAGTTTTATCTTAAAATTGAAGTGTTTCAAAGTTGGTAAAGTATTTTTTAATTGGTAAAATATCTGGAATATCATAACAGCATGATTTTCCTTTAAATTCATTTCCCCCTGGTCATAGCGGAAAAACATTTCCTATTGAATCATATACTTTGGCAAGTCTTTCATTTCTTCTAATTTAGCAACCTATGAAAGCTCAGAGTAATTTTCTTTTATATAATTATGGCTATAAAGCCACTTTTTTTGTACCCAGTATACGAATAATATTATCTTTTCCAATTGAATATTTACTATTTTTGTCCGTCTCAATATGTGGTATTGTTTCAATTCTTACAGTCAATATTACTAATAAAGTATATATGGGAAGTTCATTTTTTCCGGACATTTTAAATATCAATTTAAGAGATTATTGAGGTTATTGATATTATGTACTAATTTCTATGTTTCCAAATCACGGTAATCAAAAAAATCTTAAAAGCTAATGTTTCTACTTCAACGGTTACTCGGATACTGGATACTATCAATTATTCATGTCCTAGGTTAAAGGATTCCATTTCTATTGATGAATTTAAAGGTAA
>SVEA01000172.1 GCA_015057615.1 Lachnospiraceae bacterium
ATAAATCATTTGTTGAAAAGATTAAATGATTTGGGCTGGCAGCCTGCCACTGCTATCTAAATCCATAAAAACTATGAAAAAGCTTCATAGGGGGGGATTGTTGCGTCTTTTTGCTAACAAAGAGACGTTTTCATAATAAAAACATTCTTAACAAATAGCCTTCATCAATTAGATCGGCTTTTAACACTCAAATCATATTTTTATCATTAATCTATCATAGGGAGTCATAATTTATGTAAAAACCATAAATAGCAGGAATAGGAGCGATATAATTTATGAAATTCCTATTCCTTCATAGTTACCAGATAGGTGATTACAAAACTTTTAAATCATATAATAGATCATATTCCTCTACCTAAGTGATGGTACACATACCGGATGCATATACAATAGCTGCAATATCGAATAGCTCATATAGTTATCAGAATACTTACCTTATATATAAATGATATTGAAAATGTTCGAGCACGTCAATCGCTTTTTTTACGCTGTCTTGATTATAAAATTCAATTCTTAGGACGCCTTCCTCGAATTCCCGGTTGTGAATAATCCCGATATTCTTGATACTGATCTGATTTATGGCTAATTGCGTGGCAATGGTTGCGATTGCTCCGGCTTCATCCGTAATATCCAGATATATTTCATATACCTTTTCAAAGATACCTTTTGCCGTGTTCGGGATGGAGCTTCGGTACTCCCCGGCAGTTTCAAAGATAGTATAGAGAAATTCTTCATCCCTGCGGGAGAGGGCATCCGAAGCCTCCTGCAGAGATTTTATATAGCCATCCAGCACTTCTTTGATCGCAGAGGTATTGGTTAAGCAGATGTTTTGCCACATAACAGGAGAGGAGGAGGCAATTCTTGTGATATCCTTAAAACCTCCTGCCGCTAAGGTCCTCATGGTTTCTGCTTTGTCGTCTGCATTTCGCACGAAATTCACTAATTGCGCCGCGATAATATGGGGCATATGGCTTATGGCAGCGGTAATCGCATCGTGTTCCTCTGCATGAAGTAGAATGGGGATGGAACCCATCTGCCGGGCAAGAGAAAGAAGCAGCTCCACGTTCTCCTTCGGAACCTGCTCCGTCGGAGTAAAGATATAATAGGCATTTTCAAGCAGCAGGGCATCGGAATTACGGTATCCGGTCTTCTCGGATCCGGTCATCGGATGTCCGCCGATAAACTGTGCTTCCAGACCCAGCCGCTTCACCTCCTCGTGAATATTTCCCTTCACACTACCGACATCGGTCAGAACGCAGTCTGGCTTTAGGATGGGCTTTAATTGATGCAGATAATCGATATTTGCCAATACCGGAGCGCACAGGAAAATAATATTGCAGCTGCAAATATCTGTTTCCAGAGAATCGGTGATGGCATCCAAGGTTTTATCCTCCAATGCAGCATGTAGATCAGCATTCGGTTTCCCATTCTGGTAATTATAGGCAAGGATCGTTATACCGCTGTCGATCTTCTTGATAGCCCGTGCAATCGAGCCTCCGATTAATCCAAAACCGATAAAACCGATCCGCAGATTATTTCCATTCTTATTTACTTTATTTATTGAATGATCCATGTGGACCTCCCTCTTGTGAAGTAAATAGCAGTCTGAATCAATCAAATCTCTTCCCCATAAGCTTTGCCAACGGGCGGAGTTCCTTAGTAAGCTCTTTAAACTGCGCAAAGGTTAAGGACTGCGGACCGTCGGAGAGTGCACAGGAGGGATTTGGATGGGTTTCGATCATCAAACCGTCCGCACCGACGGCAAGTGAAGCTTTTGACAGCGGCTTTACATACGCTCTTACCCCGGTAGCATGGCTGGGATCTACAATGATCGGAAGATGGCTCTTCTCCTTAATCACAGGCACAGCGCTGATATCAAGGGTATTGCGTGTTGCAGTCTCAAACGTACGAATGCCGCGTTCGCAGAGCACGACATTCGGATTCCCTTCCGCGATAATATATTCGGCGGCATTCAGCCATTCCTCAATGGTGGCAGAAAGTCCTCGTTTTAATAATACCGGCAGACCGGTTTTTCCCGCTTCTTTTAATAGGTAGAAATTTTGCATATTTCTGGCACCAATCTGCAGCATATCCACATATTTAATCGCAGCTTCGATGGCGCTCAGGCTGGTTACCTCGCAGATGACCGGCAGACCGGTTTCGTCCTTTGCCGCTTTCATGTATTTTAGACCTTCCTCCTCCAGACCCTGGAAGGAATAGGGGGAGGTTCTGGGCTTATAGGCACCACCGCGAAGAATCTGAGCACCTGCCTTCTTGATCGCATGGGCGGTAGCAAGAAGCTGCTCCTTACTTTCCACAGCACAGGGGCCAGAAAAGATAACAAAACTACCGCCGCCAATGGTAACATCCCCCAGCTTTACAACCGTAGGGTCCGGATGAAACTTCTTATTTGATAATTTATAGCTTTCCGTTACGGCAACGATTTTTTCAACATCCTCAAAGATCTCCAGGTTCTGATCCTGCAGCTTTGTTTTATCTCCGACAACGCCAATAATCGTAACCTCTTTACCGGCGGATATATGGGCATCCAATCCATTGGCTTCAATTATATTTTTAATTCTAAGAATAGAAGCTTGCTTTGCATTTGGTTTCATTACAATGATCATAAGTGATGTCTCCCTTACTTTTTGGTAGGTAATCTGCTTATCGTGGATTATACTCCGGATGGTTCTCCATGTCAATACTATGTTGCTTTAAAGCGTTACGGTTTAAAGCATAAAAAGATACTTTTATACAATTTATATTAATTATGTGAATTTTGTTAATTTCTTATAAAATGGTTGTAAAAATAATCTTGTTCTTGTAAAATATACTTAGAGGTATTTAGAATAGTGATTTCTGATATTAGAATATCTTACAAAATATTAGCGCACTAACGCTAATAATGTCGCTTTATGACATCTAAAAAACCCGGAAGAACAAGGAGGGAGCATCAATATGCGAACTTCGCAGTTCTTTCCCTTGTGAAGATGTTATTTCTTCACACTAACGCCCATGCTTTTTGGGCATAAGTTCCAAAGAATAGCAGCTTTTGCTATTTTTGTAATGGCTCGCAGTTTTTTGCGAGACTATTCACACTAACGCCCATGCTTTTTGGGCATAAATCCCAAAGAATAGCAGCTTTTGCTATTCTTCCAAAGTCTCTCGTATTTAAAGAGACTATTCACACCAGCTCCTGCTGTTACTACTATAAAACGTATTGGAGGAATCAGTATGAATGTTTACACTTCGGAAAAGATAAGGAATGTTGTTTTGTTAGGCCACGGAAGCTGTGGTAAGACTACTTTAGTCGAAGCCATGGCGTACACAACTGGAATACTCAAACGTCAAGGAAGAATTGAAGAAGGAAACACCATCAGTGATTACGACAAAGAAGAGCAGAAGAGATTGTTCTCCATCAGTACATCGGTAGTACCAATCTTTTATGAGGACATCAAGATTAACTTTATGGACACCCCCGGTTATTTCGATTTCGTCGGAGAAGTAGAGGAAGCACTTGCGGTTGCTGATGCAGCGATTATCGTAGTTTCAGCGAAGGCAGGAGTGGAAGTGGGTACAAGGAAGGCATGGGATTATTGTGAGAAATATCATTTGCCAAGGATATTCTTTGTCACCGATATGGATGATGATAACGCAAGCTTTCGTAAGGTAACAGAAAGACTAACAGAAATCTATGGTAAGAAGATCGCACCGTTTCATATTCCGATTAGGGAAAATGAAAAATTCGTCGGTTTTGTCAACGTGGTAAAGATGGGCGGTAGAAGATTTACCACGGCAAGTGAATATGAAGAATGTGAGATTCCGGAATATAGTAAAGCAAATCTTTCTGAGGTTCGTGAAATATTATTGGAAGCTGTTGCAGAAACCAGTGAAGAATTAATGGAAAAATATTTTTCAGGGGAAGAATTTACACAGCAGGAGATTTCACAGGCACTCAGAAATAATGTGATAGATGGTAACGTGGTTCCTGTAATGATGGGTTCCGGCCTGAATGCGCAGGGTACTACCATGTTATTGCAGGCGATCGAAAAATATTTCCCAAGTCCGGAGAAGACAAGTATCAAGGGGAAAAATGTTAAGACGGACCAGGAGATTGTCGTTGATTATGAGGATGGGAAACCGTTTTCGGCTAGAGTATTTAAGACAATTGCCGATCCATTTATCGGTAAGTTCTCTTTATTTAAAATATGCTCCGGTGTGATTAAATCGGATTCCGTTATTTATAATGCGAATAAGGATACGGAAGAAAAAGTCTCCAGGCTGTATGTCTTAAGAGGGAAGGATCAGATTGAGGTTAGCGAACTCCATGCGGGAGATATCGGTGCTCTTGGTAAACTAAGCAACACCTCCACCGGAGATACCCTTTCTACTAAGGCGGATCCGATCATCTATGATCCGGTCGAGATATCGACTCCTTATACCTATATGCGGTTTAAGACAAAGAATAAGGGGGATGATGATAAAGTCTCCCAAGCTTTGGCGAAGCTTATGGATGAGGACTTGACCCTGAAAGTGGTGAACGATAAGGAAAACCGGCAGACATTATTGTATGGTATCGGAAATCAGCAGCTGGATGTTGTCATAAGCAAATTATCCAATAAATATAAGGTAGAGATTGAAGCAATGAAGCCGAGAATCCCCTACCGTGAAACGATACGGAAAAAGGCAAGGGTACAAGGAAAGCATAAGAAGCAATCCGGCGGTCATGGGCAATACGGTGATGTTCATATGGAATTCGAGCCTTCTGGTGATCTGGAAACGTCGTATGTATTTGAAGAAAAGATCTTCGGTGGTTCGGTTCCCAAGAACTTCTTCCCGGCTGTTGAGAAGGGGATTGCAGAAAGTGTTTTAAAAGGACCGGTTGCCGGCTATCCGGTGGTTGGTTTAAAAGCGACCTTAGTCGATGGCTCCTATCACCCGGTGGATTCCTCGGAGATGGCGTTCAAGCTGGCTACGATCCAGGCGTTCAAGCAGGGCTTTATGCAGGCTTCTCCGATCCTGTTAGAGCCGATCGTATCTCTGAAAGTAAGGATACCGGATAAATTTACCGGCGATATCATGGGCGATTTAAATAAGCGCCGCGGCAGAGTACTTGGTATGAATCCGGTTACCGGAGGCAAGCAGGAAATCGTTGCGGATATTCCGCTCTCTGAATTGTATGGGTATTCTACGGATCTTCGCTCGATGACCGGCGGAATCGGTGATTTTTCCTATGAATTTTCCCGTTATGAGCAGGCACCTTCCGATGTACAGCAAAAAGTGATCGAGGATAATGCAAAGGAAGAAGCAGCAGAAGCATAGATTTTATGGAAAACAGGCATGTAAAACTCTAAATTTACATCGACTATGATTCTTTGTATGGCATTGGTATTACTGTCATACGAAGCCATAGTCGATGTTTTTTAGCGGCAAATTATAATATGGGTTCCATATATCAAAACTAAAATGAGTTATGAAACTCATTTTAATAAAATATAAATAAGAAGTCACTTCACTTTGAAGTAAAATTTTGGAACACAGGTGAAGTCACTTTACCTAATAAGGTTGTCTCTGTGGTCGCAAAGCTACCCCTTCGGAATGCAGAAATTACTACATTTATACAACCTTACTTGTTGATAATTCATTTTTAGCACAGTCAGAAAGAGTTTTTCTTAAATCAAAAGAATAATTTCTAATAACTTCTCTTGCTCTACTTTCTCCACATCTATACGCAGCTCTGGCAATCATTAACTCGAGATAGGATGAGAAATATAAAGGAGGTTTATCTAAGTTATGACAATATAATCCACCGCCAATATTCTCTTTGCCTAATAAATCAAACAAATAAGGCGCTGCCTTTTTACTAGGTAGATGAATAAAATAATGTGCGAGAATATATAGTCTTTCAAAATATGGGACACATACCATATCTACTCTTGTTGCATAGTAAATATATTTACTTCTATAAGGAGTACCGCCCGCATTTGCACGCTCGATTAAATCGCATAGCTCAGTTATTTTGGTTTGATCTTTAAGCCTTTCAAATAAAACAATCAATTGATTTAGATCCCAATAATCATTTACATAATCATTAGCAACTCCATGACGTACGATATCCCTATGATCGTCTATATCACTTTTAGTATCGCTGCATTCATTATGAATTAACTCATCAAATCTTTTATAAAGAAGATCAATGCCTAATGGATCAGCAAACCAAGCCAATGCCTTTGCAATAAAGTATTTTCTTTGAATATTATTCTCTTGTTCATAAGCAGTTCTTAACAATGGTAATACCGCATGCTTCTCCTGCAATAATACATCAAATAAGCAATATGGATCATCATTTGATATTTGTGATACGGCCTCATGAGCTGATTTTATTGTAGGAGTTTCCCTTTCTTTAGTCAGTATATTTAATTGCCTTAATTTATTTTGAAAGTTCTCAAAATCAACTGATTCTAGATCTCCTCCTTGCGTTAAACCAGCATAGATTCCAAGCATAAAACCGGCATTTTGAATATCAGCATTCATTCGTGCCATGCCAACTGCATCACGATCACCTGAAATCGCTTTGCCACCAACTAATAATCCATCGATATCTTTTGGAATAAAGCAGCCTAACGGAAACGCAGCACGATAAACTTTATCTAATGTTCCAAATCCCATTAATGCATAATCTGCTGACATTCTTCCGTGATTATCCAATGTAGTTTCGCTAATCAGAACGATTTGAGATAGATCTCGAAAGGTAAGTGCTTTTTCTAGTGTAATATATTCTTTTCCTATAATACGTCTTCCCTCACGATATGCAAGGGGATGTGAGAAATAGTATGCTGAATTGTCACACTGCGATATAGTTAAAGCGCGCAACATATCCTGGTAATTTGATGGATCAACAGCGTCATAATCACCATGAAATTGATTTTCCAGATAATTATTTACGCTCAATTCTGTTCGTCCCCATCTGCTAAAAGTCTGACTATTTCCATCCTGCGGATCACCAAATTCAAAAGCAGCTCCTGACAAAGCAGCCAAATCTCCATTTCCCGTCATATCTAAAAATATCTTTGAATTTATAAGATAAACTCCGGTATCATTCGCTACAATAACTCCAATCAGCCTTTTACCATCTAATTTTGTTCCGCAAACAACCGTATTTAATAAGTAAGAAAAATGCATTTGCTCTAAACTTATAAAATGAAAGTATTCAAGCATAATATACATCGAAGTTTTTTCATATGAGAATTTAATATTATTTTCAAGAAATTCTTGAAATAATTCATTTAAGGTTTTTGTAAAGCCACCTCGATACCCACAATAATAACTCGTAACATGTGCTGCTGTCCTGGTTCCACCTAACGTACTTTGATTCTCAATACCTAATACACTTTTTGCTGAGGCTCCAATCCCCATAGCCGCCGACATTCCGGAAACGCCCATGCCTGCAATTGTTATATCATTATCAATTATTGGCAATTGTTCAGTTATTAGAGTAATTGAATTAAGTTTTACCCCTAACCACTCACTCGAGCAATGAAAAGCTACACTTTCTGATAGCCTTCTCTTTTTTCCATTCATCCAGAAATAATTTTCTGAAATGCTTTCATCACATGAACATAAATTATCGAATCTATTATTCAAGAACATTTCCAGTTGAAGTAAATCAGCTTCTGTAAAATCAAAGTTTAATGATACTTCATTTTCAAGAATATTATTAATATCACAATGATAATGTAAATTCTTTCTTGTACTTGATACTTCACTTGATATGTTGATTAATTTAAATTTTTTAAATTCCTCTTCTTCTGCTAACTTATTTAAAACGTGCAGACTTCGTATGCGAGCTTTTATTTCAGCTTCTGTTCGCGCTGATATACTATTTTCATTATATGTCATATTAAAATCCATCGTAACAATACGACTGTTTGGTGAATGCTTTGATGGATGAACCTTTAATACTTGAGCATCGCTATTTTCCAGATTAATTTTTATAACGTTTTCTGCATAATGGCAATGTGATAATTCCATTGCAAACTGAAGGCTATGAACGTTATTATTGTTTGTCGAAAACCCTAGTACATTCTGAATCAGCTGGGTATTACTGCAATCCAAAATATAATTACAATCAACAGAATACATTCCATAAGGGTTAGCAAAGTATATTTTATTTATTGAAGTATTACCACTGATTCCGATCAAATGAGAAAGATAAAAGCATGGTATCTCAAGCTCCCTCATTCGTCTTCCCAGCGCCATTTTCAATTCTCCCTGATAGTAACATTTATTAGAATCAATCGAATTTCCGTTTATATCAAAGTACCTTTCTAATATATATTTTTTACTGTTTTGTTGACGAACGAATAATTGATATCTTCCCGTCATTTCAAATCCCAGATAACTCCGTGATTCAATTATAATCGGAAATAGACCTTTTTTCTTTGCAATGATTGCCGCTATGCAGCCTGCAATTCCGCCTCCCAATATAGCAATCCTTTTTTCCGCCATGATATTCTCTCTTTCTATTCTGTTTAAATAACTACCAATCCCTCTTAAGGCTTGGTAGTTATTTAATAGATTGTCTAGATTATTTAATATATCCTAAATTTTTTAATGATTCATTTGCAACATCAATATAATCCTGAAGAGAATATGATGTATATAATGCATCAATAAAATCATCCCATTTATCCATATCCTGTGTACCAAACATAAATTGTGCAACTTGTTCTAAAACGTATGCTTCAATATCAGATACATTCATATCCGAAGGTTTTTCTACCATTTGACCATAATGCGTATAAATTGTAACATCCTCTGCACAATGCTTAATATAATCAGCACAATCTGCAAACTTTGTCATACAATAAATCATGTCCTGACGACCTAAGAATTGAATTCCCCAGCCATAGCTTAGTTCATCCATTTTATCCAGCTTAACAATCGTATTATTTTCAACCTTATAGTGTTCGTTCTCAATACCAAAGCTTAACAGATTGTCACATTCATCCGTTGCTATGTAATTAAAAAGCTTTAATACTGCCTCTAATTTCTCTGGTTCATCCGCTAAATCAGCATTTATTGCATAAACTGCATCGTTTCCAGATGCGGAATTTGATGCTCCTGACACACCATAATCCGTTTTTATTTCTGCCCTGAATGGTCCCCAGCTTGCTTCCGGGAAAACAGCAGTTAGTATTTTTGCTTGCGCTGGCTTACTATAATTCGCCCATCCTCCATAACTAATTCCTACTTTGCCCATAGACATTTTTTCAGTTATACTATCACTTGTATTTGATAATATTTCCGGATCTACAACCCCAGCTTCTACAAATCTTCTAATTTCTTCTACTGCTAGGCGGAATTCTGGCAGCGTACAAGACATTACGGCTTGATTATCTTTAATCATAATTGTTTCTGGTCCTGTTACGCCATATGCAGTCCAAAATCCATCAAACGCTCCACGTCCAAATGTGCTTGCAGTAGCTCCGTATCGTCCACTGATTGCATAGGTATCATTTTTTCCGTTTCCATCTAAGTCGGATGTTGTCATAAGTTTTGCTACTTCGAGTAATTCATCAAAATTCGTAGGGTCAGGAACTCCTAATTTATCTAGCCAGTCATATCGAATATACCAGCACCCATAATTGCCTTCCATACGACGTGGTATTCCATAAATACCGCCATCAAAAGTAACACGTGACCATTGCTGATCCGTAAACATATTTTTAACATTTGGCATTTGATCTAGATAATCATTTAAATTTAATAAAACTTCATCCTTATAATAAGATGCCAAACTACTTAAAGTAGTTACTCTAAAAACATCTGGGATATTCCCGCCTGCTAATCGAGTTACAAGGAGCTTTTCATCACCACCTGTGCAGGTAATATCCAAATCAATTCCGACTCTTTTTTCTAACTCTGGTATGATCAAATCCGAATCTGGAATTGTTGCAGGAACACCAACTAAGGAAATGGTAGTCACTTCTGTTGAAGTATTACCTTGACTATCATTACTTGCTGTCTGTTTTGTAGTCTCGCCACCCGAATCCTTTGTTTCCTTTTTCCCACATGAGCATAAACCCGTAACTAATACGAGTATCAATGAGATTACTAGTAATTTTTTCATATACTTCCTCCTTAATATCTTTTTATGCGAAAAGAATATTTCTATCCTTTTACAGCCCCAAGCATAATCCCCTGTGTAAAATGTTTTTGTAAAAATGGATAAACAAGAATAATTGGCACAGCGGAAACTATAACACCCGCCATCTGTAAGGTTCTCGTTGGAACAGCAATATCTGCCTCCATTTTATTTGCTCTATTTAGCATTTCTCTTAATACTACCTGCAAAGTCCGCATTGTAGATTCGCTATTATACATTAGACTAGAAAAATATTCATTCCAGTGAGATACCCCGTACATCAAACCTATTGTCGCTATGATTGGCTTAGATACCGGCAAAGCAATGGAACAGAGTACTCTGAATTCTCCGGCTCCGTCAATTCGAGCTGATTCAAAAAGACTTCCATTAATACTTGAAAAAAAAGATTTTGTAATCAGCAATGTGTATGGTGTAATTAATGTCGGAATAACTAATGCTGCCAGTGAATTTAAAAGTCCTGTATTCTTTACAATTAAATAGGTTGGAATCATTCCGCCCGTAATCAATAATGGTATCAAAGCAAAAATAGTAAAAAACTTCTTGAATACTAAATCTCTTTTTGATAATGGATATGCCATTAATACGGTAGCAATAATATTTAACGCAGTTCCGAAGGTTGAAATTAAAACCGTATTTATAAAACAGCGCAGAACGTAGGGCTCCTTCCAGAATTGCCTATATGCTTCAAAGGTGATTTTCTTAGGAAATAATACAACTCCGCTTTGCCTTAAATACTCTTCATACGGTGTTAGTGATACGGATACTACATATAACATCGGGAACAAGCATAAAATGCCTATTAGGATCAAAATACTTGCAATGACAAATTGATATATTTTTTCACTTCTACTTTTTACCATAACGATTCTCCTCTGTAGTGATTAGATATTTTGTTAACTATAAATATTAAGGTAAAGGATATCACTGACTTAAATAATCCTACCGCACTTGACAATGATAGGTTAAAGTTTTCGAAACCGGTTCTAAAAACCCATGTGTCTATAATATCTACTGTCGAATAAACCCCTTCATTATACATTACATAAATTTGATCAAAACCAGCATTTAAAATGGTTCCGCAACGCAGAATCATAGTTATTATAATAATGCTGCTTATAGAAGGAAGTGTAATATAAATAATTGATTTAAAATGACTACAGCCATCCAGATGCGCAGCCTCATATAATTGAGGATCAATACCTGATATAGCAGCTAAATAGATAATTGCCGACCACCCAGTAGTTTTCCAAATGTCTGTCCCAATAATCATGGTCCGGAACATGGATGGATTTGTTAATACCGGAATAGAAGACCCCGTTAGTGAACGTATCCAATCATTGATTAATCCATTTGTTTCAGAAAATAAGATGAAGCACATTCCATAAATAACAACCCATGATAAGAAATGAGGCATATAAGTCAAGGTTTGAACTGCACGCTTCAGTTTTAAAGATCTGCATTCATTTAATAAAATTGCTAAAACAATTGCTAATGGAATACCTAAAATTAGTTTAGAAAAACTGATTATAAATGTGTTTTTAAGTAAGGGTATAAAAGCTGGGGAATTAAAGAAGAACTTGAAATTTTTAAACCATGGATCGGCAAATTTACTACCTAGAATACCTGCTTTGGTACTATAATCTTTGATACTTACAATCACACCAGTAAATATAGGTGCATATAAGTATACAATATAAAAGATTACTCCTGGAAGCAGCATTAATAATAATGCTCTTTGCGAAATAATCTTTTTAATTAGTTTCTTTTTTCTTTTTACATTATTTTTAAATAAATCATTCATTGTTTAGCCCCCCTGGTAATTAGTAACTATATATATTTTACTAAACACCAGAGGATAAACAATGTTATTATCGGCGATTTTGTCATAATTTCAGTCGTCTTTCGAATAAAAGTATAATATTTATACAATCCTAATGACTATTTCAACAATAGTTCCTATTCCTTCTCGTGAATTTATGTACATATCACATTCTTTTCCGTAAAAATGCCGTATTCTTTCTTTAACATTCAAAAGTCCAATGGATACCATGCCCTGATGATTTGGTGTTCTTTCTTCTCTGCTTGTCCATATTGTCTTTAGCACATTAGCAGGGATACCTATACCATTATCCTCAATAAAAATGTGCAATTCATTATCGAGTTGATCAAACTTTATATGAATTTCACCTCTTCTTGAAAGCTTCTGGAAACCATGATAGATAGAATTTTCGATGATAGGCTGTAATAATAGTTTTGGAATATTCACATCTTTAAATTGTTCATAATCATCTAAGATTAAATCAAAAGTATCTCCGAGTCTAAATCGCTGCAGCCTGGTATATTCCTGCACAATAATCATTTCTTCTTCAAGTTTTATAGTTTCGCCCATTTTATAAGTAATTGTTCTTAATAAAGTATCAAAGGAGTGCAGCATTTTTTTTGCATCTTCAATTTTGTTTTGCTCTAAAAGTGCATGAATGCAAATATGTATATTAAATAAAAAATGTGGTTGAATCTGACTCTGCAGTACTTTATACTCATATTCAAATTGTTTTTTCTGCATTTGGCTTTTTTGCTCAGCTGCAGCTTGTAAATTATCTAAAAGATTATTGAAGCTAACTGCTAAATGATTAATTTCAGTTATTTTATTAGTTTCTAATTTAGGAACAGGAATATCTGGAGTTGTCTGCTTAATCTGTTTAGTTAGCTTTTTAATAGGTTTAATAATTTGCATACTGATTATTAATGAAATTGGAATGATCAACAGGATCGATAAAATACCAATGATAGAATAATTTTTAATCATTTTATATAGAGTTCTATAATAATATGAATAATCTGTCATAAAATATAAATTCCATTGATTGTTATATCTTATTCTTCGAATAATCAGCTTTTTATTATCGATCCTTATCTCTGATATATTCGATTTCACTTGAAGTAATTGTTTTTTTAAATTGTCGCTGATATCTAACTGTCCATTTGTATTCGAAAGGTTTCCAATTAAGTCTGATTTGCCATCAAAATAAACACTTTCTCCACTATTATTTAATACAACCAATGTTTCCGAATTTGATATTTTAAGTGAAAGAAAATTAAATAATGTTTGTGGTCGTATTTCTGCAATTAAAAGTAATTCTTGACTTTCCTCATCAGTAATGGAACTTATAATAGCAATCGAACGATTCGCTAAGATGGTAGAGTAATATGGCGGAGTAACTATTAATCTGTTTTTCTGCCTCATTTCATAATATATAGAAGTATCAATTGTTCGATTTGCAATTAACATATTATTATTAATCGCTATAATTTCATCATTTTTAATTAACATAAATGAGTCTATGTTGGTATAAGTAGTTGGATAAGCTTGAAACAAATCATTTATTTTTTCTTCATTTAAAGATTTTAACATTTTGTTTTGCGTTAATTGGGAAATAAAATTTACTTGACGTTCGATAATTATTTTTAAATAAGATTCGATCATTGAAAGATTATCTAATGAATTATTTAGTATTTGTGTATTTATGGTATCCACTGCTTCTTTAAACTGATATGTAAATAGGATACTAAAGCCGGTAAAAAAGGTTAGAACTATAATAATTAATGTTCTTTTAAATATTGAATATCGCATATTTTTATTCCTTTATTTTATTTTTTTAGGATTTACACCATAATAATTTGAGAATGCATTTACAAATGATCTATAATTTTCATAGCCAACCTGTTCTGCGACTTCATAAATTTTTTTATTACTATTTTTTAACAAAGCTAATGCTTGCTCCATTCTAAAATTAATTAAAATTTCTTGAAAGTTTTTACCGGTTTCTTCTTTCAATTTTTTTGACAAATACCCAGGACTCATTCCAACATACTGGGCTACTTCAGGTAATTGCAAATTAGCTTTCTTAAAATTAATTCTTATATATTCCAATGATGTATTTACTATGAAACTATAATTATTTGCTTCGTTTTGAATCGCATTAATAATATCAATCATTTTCTTTTCTAAATCAACTATATTTTCTGCTTCCATAATTTCTTTATGCATGTTTTCATGACTCTTTATGGAATATAAAGCTTCATATTTATATAATACCAAACGAAAGGCTTTCTTGACTTCAGTCGGATGATACAAAAGTTTTTTACACTCATCAGCCATCATACTAATATACTGATTTAATTGTGTTTTAGATTTTATATTTACTTTTATATTTTGAGTCCATTCAATTATAGTATTAGAATATAAAGAAGAAAAAACCTGCTCGCAACTAATATTAATACGATTTAAAGGTTTATAGAAATTCATAAAATACATTTCTTCATTTATTTTATGGGCTTGTAGATATCCTTTTAAAAAACTACCACATTCTGTAATTGTTATAATTGCGTTTTTATTAATTGTAATATTGTTTTTATTATACATTTCGAATAAAAGTCGTTTTTTTATCTCATCCACGGAATAATCCGTTATAAATTCTACACAGGACAATCCTCGTATAATAATACCTACTGTTATCTCTATAATCTTCGGTAAGGAGTCAATTTTTTCTATTATTTCAATAATGTTTTTGAACTTATATGAAAAACAGACTGATATCAAGGTACTATATTTTTTATTAAAAAAATCTTCTATTTCACTTCTATAATTATTAATTACTTCTTCTGATTCTATGATTAAAATCCTACCGCCTTTATCTAGCAGATTATACCTCGAATCGATTAAAATACTGTGATTAATAAAATACTTCTTAGCTTTTTCTAATGCCATTATTAGTTGTTCTTGATAATCCATTGTTTTAATTACATAATCACAAGCTCCGCTTTGTAGGGCCATCTGAGCAAAATTAAATTTTTGATGCACGGTAAGTAAAATTACTTGAATTTCTGGAAATATTTCATTCAATTTCGAAAGAAGGGAAAGGCCATCCATAAATGGCATATCAATATCTGTTATAACAATATGTGGTAAAGATTGCATACATTTATTTAATGCTTCTTCCCCATTCGTAGCTTTACCAATACATTCACATCCATAGTTCTCCCAATCAAATGTTGCTAAACTTTCTAAAAAAGGAATTTCATCATCTACAATCAATACACGATACATTGTTATCGTCAAGAATACTCCTGACATACCTCCTCTCAAATTAAGTGCTTCAAAAGCAGATATCATATACAAAACTGCATTTTTTTAAATTTAATCCTATCGCTTTATGAAGCTTATCTGGATTCTCCAGATAACTATTACTCTCCAAGAAATTATTTAAATATTAGTAGTGCTCCAAAATGCAGGTGGAGAAGGATTTCTCTAGATTTTCAAGTAAACTATACCATATAATATATATAAAATCCATTGTTCATAATTGGTAGATTGCGTTTAGTTAGGAATTTAATGGGCAAAATTTTCCCTTGATGATAATCTTAGATTTGTTTATCATCATTATAATTAATTTCTGTGGTTTTTCAACTCCTTACTCCTCTTTTCCTTTTGGTCTATGCAGAGCTTCGACCTCATGGGGAAGAGATAAATTTTATGCAAAGAGTTTTACTGACTATTGATTAAATATATCAGGAAAGCTATAATTAAGGAGCATGTGAAATGGCAGGGGTTATTCGTGTTATTAAGAAGCGTACCTTAACATAACTGTTCAAATGGAAGTTTCCCGAAAGGCTTGAAGCGTATGATACATAAAAAATTTATGGATGCGATGGAAGAATGTCCGATTATCGCTGCGGTTAAAGATATGGATGGCCTAAGCAGATGCTTGGAATCGGATAGCAATATTATATTTGTATTATTCGGAGATATCTGTACGATATCACAGATCGTGAAAATGATCAAAGATACAGGGAGAATTGTTATCGTACATATTGATTTGATTAATGGTCTTAGTTCAAAGGAAATATCGGTAGATTTTATTAAAAATAATACGGAAACAGATGGTATTATCTCGACGAAGGTTGGGTTGATTAAGAGAGCAAAGGAGCTGGGGTTATATACGATTCTACGCTTTTTTATCATTGATTCCATGGCCTTTGAGAACATCAGGAAGCAAAGCGAAGCGGTAAAACCGGATTATATCGAGATATTACCCGGCGTTATGCCTAAGGTGATCAGTAATATTAAAAAAATAAGCTCTGTTCCTATCATTGCAGGCGGACTTATTTCAGATAAGGATGATGTATTGGCGGCTTTGTCCGGGGGAGCTATTTCAATTTCCACTACAAATCAGGAAGTATGGTTTATGTAATGACCTTACAGGGACGAACTCAATGCTACCTGCTGATTTAATTAAGCAATTAGCGCCCTAATTAACTGCGAAGTTTAAGTATATAATAATAGGTTTTTTACGCTGTTTATAAATTTTTGTTGCACAAAAATAAAAAATCTGTTATTATTAAAGTAGTACCAAGAATAGCAAAAGTAGCTATTCTTCAGGATTTATGCCCAAAAAGTATGGGCTAAAAACTAAATATAGAATGCATGAGAATGAGAGTCAAGCAGAAAATACCATAAATTATGGTGTTATTTGTTTGGCTTTTTTTATGTGTAAAAAGGAGAGATAGCATGTATGATGTGATCATTGTCGGTGCCGGTGTGACAGGAAGTGCTGTGGCAAGGGAGCTGATGAAATACGACAGAAAGGTTGCAGTTTTAGAAAAGGGCCTGGATGTCGGGGAGGGAACCTCCAAGGCAAACAGCGGTATTGTTCATGCAGGCTTTGATGCCACCCCGGGCAGCCTTAAGGCTAAGCTGAATGTGGAGGGCAGCCGGAGAATGGAGGAACTATCGAAGGAGCTTGATTTTTCCTACAAACGTAATGGTTCACTGGTTCTTTGCTTTCGGGAAGAAGACAAAGATAAGTTAAGAGTGCTCTATGAGAAGGGAATAGAAAATGGTGTCCAAAGTCTGCAGATTTTAACAGGCGAGGAGGCAAGAATACTGGAACCTAACCTGTCAACATCAGTTGTTGCGGCTTTGTATGCACCGACAGGCGGAATTGTCTGCCCCTTTGGCCTTACGATTGCCCTGGCTGAAAATGCATGTGTGAATGGTGCTGAATTTTTCTTTGATACGGAAGTTACCGCAATCGAAAAGAAAGAAGGCAGCTATTTCATTCATTCAACAAAAGGCATCTTTGAGAGCCGCATTGTCATAAATTCGGCAGGAGTTTATGCAGATAAATTGCACAATATGGTCAGTGATAAAAAAATGACCCTAATTGCGAGAAGGGGAGAATACTGCCTGTTTGATAAACAGGCCGGAGGGTTTGTATCAAAAACCATATTCCAGCTGCCTACGGAATATGGCAAAGGGGTCTTAGTCACCCCGACCGTTCATGGGAACCTTCTTCTTGGACCTACCGCAGAAGATATTAATAATAAAGAAGGGCAATTTACGACGAAAAGTGGACTTGCGGAAATAATAAAAAAGGCGGCATTAAGTGTAGAGAAGCTGCCGCCCATGCGCCAGGTGATAACCTCCTTTGCAGGGATTCGTGCGCATGAGGCTATGGATGATTTTATCATTGAAGAAGTAGAGGATGCAAAAGGCTTTATTGATGTTGCAGGTATCGAATCCCCGGGATTGACCTGTGCTCCGGCAATCGGAGCCTTTGTTGCAGAGCTGGTGAATAATATTGCGCCTGGGAATAAGAAGGCGAATTACATTAGCAGCAGGACAGGGGTTAAATCTATGGCTTCTGCTTCCCGGGAGGAACAGATGGATCTGATCCGCAGCAATCCGGCCTATGCTAACGTAATCTGCCGCTGTGAAATGGTGACGGAGGGAGAAATTCTGGATGCGATTCACAGGCCCTTAGGTGCGAGGACTCTCGACGGTGTAAAGCGGCGGACACGGGCCAGAATGGGACGGTGCCAGGCCGGTTTCTGCACGCCTAAGACCATGGAGATTCTTTCAAGGGAATGGAAGATGGATTTAAACGCTATCGTAAAATCAGGCAAAGACGCTTATGTACTGACTGGATATAACAAACAGAATATGGAAAGGGAGGGATAAGCATGCATTATGATATTGTTATTATTGGCGGAGGTCCGGCAGGGCTTGCTGCGGCTCTGGCTTCTAAAGAGCATGGAGCGGTCAGGGTTTTAATTGTCGAACGGGATAAAGAACTGGGTGGTATTCTTAATCAATGCATCCATAATGGATTTGGACTTCATACCTTCGGAGAAGAGCTGACCGGTCCGGAATACGCCGCAAGATATATTAAGAAAGTGAAAGAAGCAGGGATACCTTATCTGCTTAATACAATGGTAATTGACATCAGCTGCAGGGATATGGGGAGCGATAAGAAAGCCGGATCCTCCGGATTTGAAATTTCTCTGATGAATAGAACAGACGGGTTATTTCAAATTGAAGCGGGCGCGATAATTCTTGCCATGGGTTGTCGGGAGCGGCCCAGGGGAGCATTGAATATACCAGGATATCGACCGGCAGGGATATATTCCGCCGGAACTGCCCAGCATTTTGTCAATGTGGAGGGAAGGATGCCCGGAAAAGAGGTAGTAATCCTGGGGTCCGGTGATATTGGTCTCATTATGGCGAGACGGATGACTCTGGAGGGTGCCGCGGTGAAAGTGGTAGCGGAGCTGATGCCTTACTCGGGCGGCTTAAAACGTAATATCGTACAATGTCTGGATGACTTTGGAATTCCGCTCAAGCTAAGTCATACAGTAGTAGACATTGACGGAAAGGAGCGTGTAAAGGGGGTTACTATAGCGAAGGTGGATGAACATTTAAAGCCGATTCCAGGTACCGAGGAGTACATACCCTGTGATACGCTGCTGCTTTCGGTAGGCCTGATTCCGGAAAATGAGCTCTCCATGAAGCTGGGGGTTACCCTTAGTCCGGTTACCTCCGGGCCGGTGGTAGATGAAAGTCTGGAGACAAACATCCCCGGTGTATTCGCCTGCGGTAACGTACTTCATGTACATGATCTGGTGGATTATGTATCCCGAGAGGCGATGACAGCCGGTGAAAATGCCGCGGCGTATATGAAAGGAGAGCTGAAGCATGATGGGAAACAAATTGAGATCAAGCCGGATTATGGTGTCCGCTATACCGTGCCATCCTTTCTTGATCCGCACCGTATGCCGGAGGAACTGACGGTGCGCTTTCGGGTAAGCGAGTCATTTTCCCAGGTAAAGTTGTGCGTTTATTATGATGGTGTTCTTATAAAAGCAACAAAAAAGCGAATTATGGCTCCCGGAGAGATGGAGGAAATCAAGCTGAAGAAGGCGGAGTTAAGCAAATATCACGACTTAAGGCAAATACGGATAGCAATCGAAAGGGAGGGTGCCTGATATGGGAAAGAAAGAGATGATTTGTATTTGCTGCCCGCTTGGTTGCAGGCTCAGCACAGTGGTGGAGGAAGATAACATCAGTGTCACGGGAAATTCCTGCCCGAGAGGAAAGACCTATGCTATCACGGAGTTAACAGACCCCAGAAGAATCGTTACTTCTACGGTACGGGTAAGGAGTTGTGATACACCGGTAGTATCAGTGAAAACAAAGGAAGGTGTCCCCAAGCATAAAATGCAGGAGTGCATCAGGGAATTGGCAGCGATTGAGCTTCAAGCACCAATTTATGCAGGAGAAGTGGTAAAGGAGAATATTGCAGGGACCGGAATTGCTGTTGTGGCAACCAAGGATATCGCCTGAACGATAGCAGCTCCCACTAATCATTTATTTTGGAGGAAGAGGAATGCGGGGAAAATATATAATGGCATTGGATCAGGGAACGACCAGTTCCCGATGCGTAATTATTGACAAAAGCGGAACAATCCGCAGTATGGCACAGAGGGAATTAAAGCAGATCTATCCCTTTCCGGGCTGGGTAGAGCATGATCCGGTGGAAATTTGGTCTTCCCAGCTTGGTGTAGCGGCCAAAGCCATGGCAAAGCTTGGAATTAGGGCAGAAGAAATTGCTTCCTTAGGGATAACCAACCAACGTGAAACCACGATCATTTGGAATAAGCATACGGGCAAGCCGGTTTATAATGCCATCGTATGGCAATGCCACAGAACGGCGGATCAGATTGAGGAGATAAAAATAAGTGGATTTGATCAGGTTATGCGGGAGAAGACGGGTCTTATTCCGGATGCGTATTTCTCAGCAACAAAAATCAGCTGGATTCTGGATCATGTGGAAGGTGCCAGAAAGGAGGCGGAAGCCGGCAATCTCCTCTTTGGTACGGTAGATTCGTGGCTGATCTGGAATCTTTCGAAGGGAAGTATCCACATAACAGATTATACGAATGCATCCAGGACCATGCTTTTTGACATAAGGAAATTAAGCTGGGATGACGAAATTCTGGAGTATTTTCATATTCCGAAAGCTATGCTGCCCCAGGTAAAGCCCTCCAGCTGCTTATATGGCTATACGGATAGTAATCTGCTGGGTGGGGAAATTGCCATTTCAGGTGTTGCTGGAGATCAGCAGGCAGCTTTGTTCGGCCAGCTTGGCTTTGACAAGGGGGATGTAAAGAATACTTATGGCACAGGATGCTTTTTGCTGATGAATACCGGACAGGAGGTGATTCGTTCAAAGCATGGTCTTTTAACAACCATAGCTGCCGGTGATGGGACAGAGGTGAATTATGCATTGGAAGGAAGTATTTTTGCTGCCGGTGCGGTAATTCAATGGCTGAGAGACGAGCTTCATATGGTTGAGGATGCAGCGCAGGCCCAATACTGTGCGGAATGTGTACAGGATACCAGCGGTGTATATATTGTACCAGCTTTTACAGGATTAGGAGCACCCTATTGGAAGCAATATGCCAGAGGTACGGTCGTAGGCATTACCAGAGGTTGCAATAAGGAGCATTTTATCCGTGCCGCCATGGAATCCATTGCGTATCAGACCCATGATGTACTGCGTGCTATGGAGGAGGATGCAGATTTACGCTTAAACAGCCTCAAGGTTGACGGCGGAGCAAGTGTCAATGATTTCTTGATGCAGTTTCAGGCCGATATCCTGCATACACAGGTGAGACGGCCCGAATGTACGGAAACAACAGTATTGGGTGCAGCATACCTTGCAGGCCTTGCCGTAGGCTACTGGAGAGACAGGGAAGAAATCAAGGAATACTGGAAGCTATCCAGGGAATTTCATCCGCAGATGATGGAAGAACATGCAAATAAGCTTCTGCGGGGGTGGGAGAAGGCTGTGCGTTGCGCATTGGTTTGGCAGGAGGGAGAGCATTAATCTATGAAGAGCATACAAATACCATATGGAACAAGTCATCTGGAGCTTGCAATAGAGGAGCAGTATATAAACGAGATACTTTCTTCAAAGGCTCAGACTGTTATCGTAGAACAATAGCAGGCAAATTATCAAGAAAAATAGTCTTTCTCTCTATTTTACAGGTAGGTAGTATAATTACACAATGAATAGAAGTTGACAGTTTCTAAATAAATGATATAATAAATTGTAATATTACTACATAGATAGATGGGAGAAAGAATGAAGAATGACAGTGTTTTTGAAATGATTGCTACCGCATACCCCAATTTGCCGCAAAGTGAAAAGAAGGTAGCCGATTATGTAACAAACAATCTTCCGCAGGTTCTAAGAATGACAGGTCAAATGCTCACAAAGGAAGTCGGAGTCAGTGAACCGACCTTGTTTCGATTTTGCAATTCCTTAGGATTTACCGGTTTTAAGGATTTTAAGATATCCGTTGCCGAACGAATGTCCAATGAAGATTTTTTCTTTTCCGATATCAACAAGGATAACTTTAAAAATGATATCCAGGAGCTGGTTACCAGTGTACTGAGATCGGAGGAAGATACAATCTTAGCTACGATCAAGGGAATTGACTATGCGAAATTAAATACCGTTGCCAACATGATCATTAAAAGTGATAAAATATGCTTCTTTGGAGCAGGCGCTTCCGGAACCATATGTAAAGATGCCATGTTAAAGTTTATCCGGCTCGGTAAATCTGCGTGGGGCATCAACGACTATCATACGGCTTGTAATCTTGTTAGTTTATTTAAACAGGAGGATCTGGTGATCTGCATTACGAATACCGGGAATACAAAAGAAACGGTTAGTCTGTTAAAGATAGCAAAAGAAAATGGTATTCCTACCGTATCTATGACTTCCAGTATGCAATCAAAGGCAAGCCAATACTCGGATGTTGTATTAAGGACGTTTTCCAGGGAGAGTCTTTATTCCAGAATGGCTATGACTTCCCGAATCGGACAATATGCCATGATTGATGCGCTTTTTATGAATGTAATACATGCTATGGGAGAAGAATCTATTGATATGCTTGAAAAAACAAAGAAAACATCCAATAATCTGATTTTTAACTGAATAATTATGATGTATCCTTTTGGCACTTATATTAATTATTATACAGATAGGTAGCGTGATGAATTATGTTGATGATTAGGAATAGTAAAGGTGGAAAATTAATTTTTCTGCCTTATTTTTTTGTCCACACTACATAAAAAGTTCGTAGTTTTTCGCTTTATTACTACATGATTTGATATGCCCGACAAATGGGATGTTTTTTTAATCCGTATGGCAAATTGCACAAAATGGCTTATAAGATCATAGCTGAAAATTCGAGAGAGACAAGGTTTTTAACGATTTTCAGCCTCTTTTAAGTGGATATACAGTTTTTGAATGATAATGTTTTGTGTATTTTTTCTGAATTTTTTAATAGCTTCATTTGTCGGGCTAATCATAATTTGTTTTCATAAAAGAGAAGAGGTTGAAAAAAATGAAAGTTATTGCACACAGGGGTTACAGCGGTCAATATCCCGAAAATACCATGCTGGCTTATGAAAAGGCGGTGGAAGCAGGATGTGATGAGCTTGAGATCGATGTCCAAATGACGAGAGACGGGGTTCTTGTCATACTACATGATGAAACCGTAGAGCGTACAACGGACGGGAAAGGCTTTATCAAGGATTTGAACTATCAGGAATTGCGCAAATTTAATGTAAATGCGAGGTTTGGAGATCAATACGGATTTAACCCGATTCCAAGCTTTGAAGAATATCTGGATTGGGTTCGGAAAAAGAATGTAACTACCAACATTGAATTGAAGAACCGCAAGTATTATTATGAGGGGTTGGAAGAAAGAATCTTGGAACTGGTTCAGGCCTATGGATTGGAGGACAGGGTGATGTTTTCATCCTTCAACCATGTATCCCTGCTAAAATGCAAGCAATTAGCCCCGGATATCGAATGCGGCATCCTGGTAAGCAAACCTGAAATCTGGAATGCAGGGTACTTTGCCAGTACCTATGGTCTGGAATGTTACCATCCGGATGTTCTCAGTCTTACAAAAGCTACCGTAGATGATTGCGTAAAATACGGTATTAAGGTAAATGCCTGGACAATTAACGGAATGGAGGAATTGCAGAAGCTGTATGCCTGGGGATGTGACGGAGTAATTACGAATTATCCCGATATTTGTAAGGCATGGCTTAACCTGCTCCATAGCAGGGCTGATCCGGAGGGCAGAAAGGGGCAGCAACAATAAGATTCTGAGCTGTGAGGAAAATTATAAAACTAAAGGAGATGGTGTGAAAAATCAATTTATCATCAAGCAAATTAATTCGCTTTGCAAATACCACGCCTGCGGCACAAAGTCTGCAGGTAGTCGAGAAA
>SVEA01000173.1 GCA_015057615.1 Lachnospiraceae bacterium
TTCGACAAATGATATCCGATAAGGAGTATTTGCATTCGTCGGTACTTTGGCTCCGTATTTTGGAGCCTTATGTACCGCTACGTAATGCAACTAAGCGAAAGCGTCTCCGCTTCGGATACATTTGACGAAATCATAACATGGTATACATGGTGGGTGTGAACAGTAACACAATAGTTGGGACAGTATTTTGCTGTTACTAATACTTGTCGAATGTAGCTGCAAATGGTAGTATAATGTTATTCAAGGTAATAAGTAGTGATGCAAAGGAGGTTAATCTATGGGCGTCTATGAGAATATAGTTAAAATTGAAGAAATGAGAAAAAAAATGGGAGAGGGAGATTGCGAAACCGCTCTGAAAATACTGAATACGATTTCCCTTAAGAAGATAAAAGACACCTCTGATCTAAGTATAATGGCTGAAGTTTATAAGGAAAATGGAAGATATGAGGAAGCAATGGAGCTTCTGTTAAAGGTATATCAAAAATTCAAGACCAGAAAAGTAGTATTTCAATTAGTAACGTTATCCATTAAGATGCGTAACATAGAGGATGCAGAGTATTATCTGAAAAAATATGTTAAAATGGCGCCGAAGGATTTCTATAATTATATTTTTCGTTATCGGATCGATAAGCTTAAGGGCGAGCCGTATGAAAAGCTGATCAATACCCTGGTAACGCTTAAGAGTACGGAGTACATAGAGAAATGGGCATACGAGTTGGCGAAGCTCTATTACAAAGCTGGAATGGAAGAAGAGTGCATTCGGGAATGCTCCGATATCATTCTATGGTTTGGCGAAGGAAGCTATGTAGAAAAGGCAAAAATGCTGAAAGCATATTATTCCGGTGAAACCGATAAGGACCAAATGATCGAGGAATTAAAGCATCGAGCCAAGGTGGCAAAGCAGAAAGAAGAGGGAGTTGAGGGACAACCAGATGAACTAAAGGAGTTAAAAGAGACGGAAGCATCAGAAGAACCGAGCGAATCGGAGGAATTAGAAGAGCCGGAAGCATTAGAAGAACCGGGCGAACCAGAGGAATTAGAAGAGCCGGAAGTATTAGAAGAACCGAGCGAATCGGAGGAATTAGAAGAGCCGGAAGAATTAGAAGGACCGGACGAACGAGAGGAATTAGAAGAGCCGGAAGCATCAGAGGAACCGGACGAACGAGAGGAATTAGAAGAATCGGAAGCATCAGAGGAACCGGACGAAATAGAGAAATTAGAAGGGTCGGAAGAATTTGAGGAGTTTGAAGATTCAGAGAAACCGGGCAAAATAGAGGCATTAGAGGAGCCGGAAAAATCAGTGGAACCAGATGAGCCCAAAAAATTAAAACAGCCGGAAGCATCAAAGGAACGGAGCGGAAACAGAGGAATAAGAAAAGCCGGAGAGAATGGACAATCAGGAAACAAGAGCAGAACGGGAAATACTAAGAAAACTGGGAAGAGCAAGGGGAATATGGAGAGATCGAAAATGACGAAGATAACGAGGATCCTCCAGAAGAACAGGAGGAATCGTTAACATAAGAAGAACCAGGAACGGAAGGATCAATAAGACGACTTTGTTATTATTTGTCAAGAATTAGAAAACAAAAGCAATCTTCCGTCGGAACGAGCCGGACATAAAAATTGATAAAATCTGATTCTCGGTTTATACCCGGAATTGGATTGAAATCTCGTTCGCTAGCTTCTGTCCCCGCTTGGACTTGACATTGGTAGTAACATGCAGCAGGTAAGATTGATCCTTTTCATAAGGCTCCAGGGGTTCAATCTCGATATAGTTATGTACAGAATCATACCGTATATTGGTAAGTAACGGTACCTGATTTAAGGATGTAACATACAGGTTACGGTTATTTACCGAAGAAGGATTCAGCGGAGCAGTAAATTTAATTCTCCAGACAAAATTGCCTGTTTTAAATTTAAGACTTTGTTTAACACGATTTTTCACACCGCCGGTAACAGATTCAATTGTAATATAATTTGATGCCATAAAATCATCTCCATTTAAGGGGCATTTTCTTTTGTATGTAAGGTATCTGAGGTTTCCTTTGTCTGCCATTTGATTATATCATGAACTAAAAACGGTTCATGATCTTGGCACTCCACTCGGAAAATACAAGTAAACTTGCATTTCCTCATTCCGTTTGTATTATATCATGAACGGAAAACATGTTCACGATCTTTGGCTCCGATCACATATTGCAAGCAAGCTTGCATATGTTCACTACGCTGTTATTATATCATATTTTATCAATAATTCAATATTTTAAGTCGATTTCAAGATATAGTCATTTTGTAATAGATTTCCCTGACAAATTGTTGATGCACAGGCGAATAGAAAAGTTAATCTTATTTAAAATATTACTATAATGGAGAAGGATTTATCGTAGAATTTTAATCACTAATTTGTAAAAAGAGGAAGCGGGAAAGGGGGATGTAGTAGGAAAGTGCGGAATAATCGGGCAATTAGTATATTTGTATTATTAAAAAACAATTTACAAAACTTCACTTTGTGGTATAATCATGATAGAATAAATAATTAACAAATACTTGACTCGTTTTATATGCAAAATTAACAATCATTTGTTCGATAAAGATAAAACTATTAGAGGTGTGCAATGGAGCAATATATTATTAAAGGTGGGCGGCCGCTAAACGGAGAAGTTACGATTAGCGGTTACAAAAATGCGGCTTTAGGAATCATAGCTGCAGCAATTATGACGGATGAAACAGTCAAAATTGAAAACGTACCAAATGTAAAGGATATCGAGGTATTACTAAGAGCGATTGAAGATATCGGTGCAAAAGTAGAAAGATCTAAAAATTCAGTTAAAATAAATGCAAGTAAAATTAATTCCGTAAGTGTGGATTTTGATTATATAAGAAAAATAAGAGCTTCCTACTATTTATTAGGAGCGCTGCTTGGGAAATACAAAAGTGCACAGGTGGCATTGCCCGGAGGCTGCAATATAGGAAGCAGACCAATTGACCAGCATATTAAAGGTTTTGAAGCATTGGGATGTGAAGTTAAGATAGAGCATGGTTTGATTTGTGTGCAAACCGTTAATCTTGCGGGCGCACACATTTATTTTGATGGCTCCAGTGTCGGAGCAACGATTAATACCATGTTGGCGGCAAGTATGGCAGACGGTATGACGATTCTCGAAAATGCGGCTAAGGAACCGCATGTCGTAGATGTAGCTAACTTTTTGAACAGCATGGGAGCGAATATCAAAGGCGCCGGTACGGACGTGATCCGAATCAAGGGCGTTCGAAAGCTTCATGGAAGCGAATATTCGATTATCCCCGATCAGATCGAGGCAGGAACCTTTATGTTTGCTGCGGCAGCATCCAAGGGAAATGTATTGATCAGAAATGTGATTCCAAAGCATCTGGAAGCGTTTACGGCGAAGCTGATGGAAATTGGTGCAGAGGTAGAAGAATTTGATGATGCGATACGTGTAAAAGCAAGCGGCAGACTTGGTAATACCCATGTAAAGACTCTGGTGTATCCCGGTTTCTTAACCGATATGCAGCCGCAGATGACGACCTTACTGTCGGTATCCAAGGGAACCAGTATTGTAACGGAGAGCATTTTCGAAAACCGTTTTAAATATGTGGATGAATTATCCCGTATGGGTGCCTCCATCAAGGTAGAAAGCAATACGGCAATTATTGACGGTGTGGATCGGCTGACGGGAGCCATTGTCAGTGCACCAGATCTGCGTGCCGGAGCAGCCCTCGTAATCGCCGGATTAATGGCAGAAGGCTTTACAATTGTAGAGAATGTAGAATTCATTGAGCGCGGCTATGAGAATTTTGAATATAAAATGCAGCAGCTGGGTGCGGCCATGGAAAAAATTGACTCCGAGGATTCGAAGGCGGTTCGTAAATTTAAGCTAAAAGTAGGTTGAGGCAAAAGTTAAAAATTATTCTTGACGAGAGTATCATTTCGTTATATGCTATAGGTATAGATATCATCAATTGTTATAATTTAATAGAATAAATTTCTCTTATTCAGAGTGACGGAGAGGAAAGGCTCTATGAAGTCACGGCAACCCCTTGTTAGGATAGGTGCCAACCTGAGCGAGTAATCGAACAATAAGAGGATTTGACTCATGTTTATCAAGTCCGCATTATTGCGGACTTATTTTTGTCATATAGGAAATTGCGTCCTATACGACAAAAAACCTCCATGCGAACATAGTTCGCATTGGGATGACGCACTCACGCAATATCTGCCTGCGGCAGAACGCGCTCGGCGCGAGAGTTTCCAAGGTAAACTCTTTGCTACTTTCATAGGGAAAATCTTTGCTTGTAAGAAGGAAAAAGGCTGATTCTTATGAAATTAAAAGCACTTCGTGCAGGATGCGCAGCTTTGCGGACTGCACTCAGAAACTATAAGCGAGTCGAAATATCGCTTTCATTCGAAAAGAATCCTACAAGCGGTTTCTTTCATTAGAGCTTGTTGTCTGCGCGGCACCCACAAGCTCTTAAGGACAAAAGCCGCGCAGAAATGAGGTTAAAAATGCAAAAAAGATTATTTACTTCGGAGTCAGTTACAGAAGGACACCCGGATAAAATTTGTGACCAGATCTCCGATGCGGTATTAGATTCTTTGCTGGAGCAGGATCCCATGAGCAGGGTTGCCTGTGAAACATCAATCACGACCGGACTGGTATTAGTTATGGGAGAGATAACAACGAACGGATATGTAGATATTCAAAAAATCGTTCGTGATACGATCAGAGAGATCGGATATGATAAATCCGATTATGGATTTGATGCCAATACCTGCGGTGTAATCGTAGCGCTGGATGAGCAATCGAAGGACATAGCTATGGGTGTCGATACCTCCTTAGAGGTTAAGGAGAATGTATCCGTGGATGAGGATCTGTCGATTGGCGCAGGGGACCAGGGTATGATGTTTGGCTATGCAAGCAACGAGACAGAGGAATATATGCCTTATCCGATTTCATTAGCACATAAGTTAACAAGACAATTAACGAAAGTCAGAAAGGACGGTACCTTAAAATATCTGCGTCCGGATGGCAAATCCCAGGTAACCGTAGAATATGATGCAGAAGGCAGACCGATCCATCTGAATGCCGTTGTCTTGTCCACACAGCATGATGGTGATGTAACCATAGAGCAGCTTCGTAAGGATGTTAAAAAATATGTATTGGATACGGTACTTCCGGCGGACTTGGTAGATGAGAAAACCAAATTCTATATAAATCCGACCGGACGCTTTGTGATCGGCGGACCAAACGGCGACAGCGGCTTAACTGGAAGAAAAATTATCGTAGATACCTATGGCGGTTATGCCAGACATGGCGGTGGTGCTTTCTCTGGCAAGGACTGTACCAAGGTGGATCGTTCCGCTTCCTATGCTGCCCGCTATGTAGCAAAGAATATAGTTGCAGCTGGTTTGGCGGATAAATGTGAGATCCAATTGTCCTATGCGATTGGTGTTGCTGAGCCAACCTCTATCATGGTAGATACTTTTGGAACCGGAAAGCTTACAGAGGAAGAAATGGTAACGATAATCCGCAAGCATTTTGATCTTCGTCCGGCAGGTATAATTAAGATGCTGGATCTGCGAAGACCGATCTATAAGCAGACCGCAGCCTATGGACATTTCGGAAGAAATGATCTGGATCTTCCCTGGGAAAGACTTGATAAGGTTGAGCTTCTAAAGAAATATCGGTAGAATAGATAAGAGCGGTTACGTCTTCAATCGAAATCAAAAGGGTCCGTGACCTTTCTGTAATGCACTGTTTAAAAGACAGGTTGTTTGTCTTGTCTTTTAATCTGTGTGTGAAGGAAGGTTATGGGCTCTTATTTTCATTCCCATACACTTTGCAGCACCATTTTAAGGCGAAGCAAGGGGAAAGAGAAGCGGTGATTTACGAAAACTTTAGAAAGGTAATCTTTTGTTCATTATGCATTTCTATAACAGGTATGTTATAATTCATATAAAGTGCGTAGAGGTTTGCAATTTTTTGGTGAGCAGGTGAGAATTTGAAATTAAAGGATAAAATAATAATTGCATTTTTTATTATGATTATTATGCCGATTCTACTGATCTGCCTGGCTGCCGGTACCATCGTCGGTTTTCAGATGAATTCTATCCATGAAACTTATGATGTCGAATCCGGCACCATGGAAATCTTGAGAAATCCGATTCAAATCTTCAACCGGTTAACTAGAGGTGTTTATAATGAAATTAAATTAGCAGCCCTGAAGGAGCCGGAGAAGCTAGAGGATATCGAATACATTAAAGAGCTGAATGAGGAAATCCAAAATAAATATTCCTTTATTACCATTCGTAAGGATGATGAATATATCTATACAGGTAACAAAAGAAAATTAAATACGATTTACAACAGCCTGCCGCACTTTGGTGTCTATGGCACTGACGTTGACGGAGGAATTTATGTAGGAGGAAAGCACCCCTTCCTTGTGAAAGCACAGGATTTCTATTTTTCGGATGGAGGAGAGGGAACCATCTTTGTCATAACTGATTTAAATGTTTTGGTTCCACAGATCAAAACGGTCGCCATTCAAAGTGGGATCTCCTTCCTGATTATTATTTCACTGACCGCTTTTATCCTGATGCTGTGGATTTACCGCAGTATTATAAGACCTTTAAATATTCTAAGAATTGCTACCAATCAGATTCGTGAAGGGGATTTAGATTATTCGGTTCGGTCCGAATCGGGAGATGAAATCGGCGAGCTGTGTGACGATTTTGAGAAAATGAGAATTCGTCTTAAGGAGTTGATTGAGGACCGGTTGAAGTATGAAGAAGATATTAAAGAGCTGATCAGTAATATTTCCCATGATTTAAAGACGCCTTTGACAGCAATCAAGGGATATGCCGAAGGCTTAACCGATGGAGTGGCAGATACTCCGGAGAAAAGGGAGAAATACTTAAAAACAATTTGCTCCAAAGCAAATGATATGTCGGTTCTGGTGGATGAGCTTTCCTTCTATGCAAAGATCGATTGCAATACGGTACCATATAGCTTTGCCCAGATCAATCTCCATGCATATTTTGATGATTGCATTGAGGACCTTAAATTAGATCTTGAGGTGAAGAATGTGGAAGTGATCTTTCATAATCAAGTGGATTCGTCCGTTCTTGTGATGGCAGATGCAGAGCAATTGAAGCGTGTAATTAATAATATTATCGGTAATTCTGTAAAATATTTGGATAAGAAGAAGGGCATCATACAGATTCGTATCCTTGATGGGGACGAATATGTTCAAATTGAGATAGAGGATAACGGAGCGGGCATCTTAAACGAGGATATTCCCCATATCTTTGACCGGTTTTACCGTGCGGATGCTTCCAGAAATTCTAAGAAGGGCGGAAGCGGCTTAGGACTTGCGATATCAAAGAAAATTATTGAGGATCATTCGGGAAGGATCTGGGCAGAGAGCAGACCGGGACAAGGAACCACGGTAATCTTTACGCTTAGAAAAGTAGGAGATAATTAACGATGTTCTTGTAAAGGAGAAGGATAAAATGAGCAAAATATTAATCATTGAAGACGAAGTCGCAATTGCGGAATTAGAAAAAGACTATCTGGAGCTAAGCGGTTTTGAAGTAGAAGTGGAAGGCGACGGAGATGTCGGAGCGAATCGTGCATTGAAAGAGGATTTTGATTTGATTGTATTAGATCTAATGCTTCCCAATATGGATGGCTTCGAGATATGTAAGAAGGTCCGGGAGGAAAAGAATATCCCTATCATAATGGTATCTGCGAAGAAAGAGGATATCGATAAAATCAGAGGCTTAGGTCTTGGAGCGGATGACTATATTACGAAACCGTTCAGCCCCAGCGAGATGGTGGCAAGGGTGAAAGCACATCTGGCACGTTATGACAGATTGATCGGATCCGGAGTAAAGGAAAATGATGTGATTGAAATCCGCGGTTTAAAGATAGATAAGACGGCAAGAAGAGTGTTCCTAAATGGGGAGGAGAAAACATTTACAACGAAGGAGTTCGATCTATTAGCCTTCCTTGCTGAGAATCCGAACCATGTTTATACCAAAGAAGAGCTGTTCCGTGAAATCTGGGATATGGAATCCATCGGCGATATCGCAACGGTAACGGTTCATATTAAGAAGATACGGGAAAAAATCGAATACAGTACCTCAAAACCGCAGTATATTGAAACCATCTGGGGAGTAGGGTATCGCTTCAAAGTATGATTTATAAAATAGCAGAATATAATTAGCCCGGCAAAAGCCTTCTTAACAAATCATCTTCAGCAATTTGCACAAACCAAGATAAAACTAAGTAATAGGAAACAATATATTAATCCGCATCTGTTTGAAGTCGTTGGCACATAGACCACGTATTTTGTGGTCTTATGTACCACTACGTACTTCATCCCAAGTATTGCGTTTTTTGCAATGCTTTGCGGGACTGCGTGTTGCGAATGAAATTTGTTTCCTATTACTTGTCAACACATAAATTGTGCAAATTGGCGAAGTCGAGTTTATAAATCAGCTTTTGTTGCTTATAGCAGAATATGTTACAATTGACATATTATTAACGAAGTGATAAAATTATTTTGCCGAACGAAAGGTTCGCCTGACGGTAAGGCATAGGATTAGAAGAAGCATGTTGTTCTGACTGCTACGGGGACTCCCGGGCACCAAGATGTACCGTGCGAGGACGAATGTGATTCCCTATGTCTTTATGGCATAGGGATTTTTTATCGTATAGGAGTGTGTCCTATACAATAAAAAAAGCTCCGCTAAGGATGCGCACTCAGCACGCAACGAATACTTGAAACATGTATTCGTAAGGTATTTATCTGCCTGTGGCAGAACGCGCTCGGCGCGAGAATTTGCCAAGGCAAACTCTTTATTAATGGATTCGAGGTGACAGGTTGGAAACACGGGTAGCTTTAATAGGAATTATTGTTGAGGATATGGAAATGGTAGAGAAACTGAACCAGATTCTCCACGAATATGGGCAATATATTATTGGAAGAATGGGTCTTCCCTATCGGGAGAAGAATATCAGTATTATCAGCATTGTTGTAAATGCAGAGGGTGATACGATCAGTACCTTAGCTGGTAAGCTGGGCATGATAAAAGGTGTCAACGTCAAAACAATTTATTCAAAAAAATGATTTGTAGCACAAAAAAACTGCGAGCCGAAAGCCTTGCTGAAATGCAAGACTTTTTAAGCATAGCAAAATGAGCTAAAATACAAGCTTTAAGGAAAAGTATGATAATTGATGGAATGAGGTAGAAGGTTGAAAGAATTTCATTCTTTCAACCGGAGATTTGTGATACGCACAAAGTCTCCAGACTTTGAAAGGAGCTATAAGAATGAAAAGACGTAAATTAGTATTTCTGTTATTTCTATGTATGATTGTATTTGCCGGTTGTGGGAAAGAGAACGGCAATAAGGACAATAAGGAGCAGGAGGCCACTGTAACACCAGCTCCGGCAGACGACATCGAGGATAAGCAAGCGGCAGATGATGAAAAAGAGCCGGAGGATACGCTTAACGAGGGCGATACGAACGCTGAGAAAATAGAGATTAATGTGGGTGCTTTAAAAGGACCTACTTCCATGGGTATGATCAAGGTCATGGAAGACGCTGCAAATAAGGAAACCGCTAATAATTATAATTTTACTATCGCTGGTGCGGCAGATGAGCTGAGCACAGGACTGGCAAAGGGCGAGATTGATATTGCGGCAGTACCTTGCAATCTGGCATCGGTTCTTTATAATAATACAAAGGGTAAAATTAAGATGGCAGGAATTAATACCCTTGGTGTGCTCTATATTGTTGAAACCGGCGATGCCATTCAACAGGTAGAGGACTTGAAGGGCAAAACTATTTACTCAACCGGGAAGGGAACTACCCCGCAGTATACCTTGAACTATTTATTGACAGCAAACGGAATTGATCCGGAAAAAGACGTAACGGTTGAATATAAATCGGAACCGGCAGAGGTAGCCGCACTGTTAAGTGAATCAGGGGATGCCGTTGCGATGCTTCCTCAACCTTATGTTACAACGGTCATGATGAACAATGATAAGGTAAGGATCGCACTGGATGTTACCAAGGAGTGGGAAGCTGCAAGCGAGGACGGCAGCAGCGTTGTAACCGGCGTGGTTGTGGTTCGAAGCGAATTCCTGGAGGAAAACAAGGAAGCGGTGGATGCTTTTCTTAAGGAATATCGTGCTTCCACAGATTTTGTCAATGAAAAGACAGAGGAGGCCTCCCTGCTGATTGAAAAGTATGGTATATTTAAGGCAGCCGTTACTGAGAAAGCAATCCCTTACAGTAATATCACCTTTATTCAGGGAGAGGAAATGAAGGAAAAGGTAAGCGGCTACCTAACCGCTCTTTATAACCAGAATCCGAAATCCGTTGGAGGAGCTCTTCCGGCAGAGGATTTCTATTATATCGTGGAAGATTAATTAAAAATACATTATAGGAACCTGATAAAAACGGATAGGAGTGTCAAAAGCCAATCTATAAAATCGACTTCATCAATTTGCACAATTTATGCCTTGATGCGTAATTTGAAACATATTTCATACGCAACACGTGTTCCACAAAGCGCCGTAAAACGCAGCGCAAAGAATTGCAAAAAAGCGCAATACGTGGATTGAAGTACGTAATGGTACATAAGATCACAGAATACGCGATCTAAGTACCAACGACTTCAGACAGTTGCACACTAAAATGCGTTTTCAAACTACTAGTTTTTTCTTTAATTTGTGCAAATTGAAGAAGACGATTTGTTAGGAAGGTTTTTGATAGTCATATCAAAATTACAGATACGAATAAA
>SVEA01000174.1 GCA_015057615.1 Lachnospiraceae bacterium
AAAACGGTATAGTCATGGAAACAGAGGAGGGTTCGCCACAGGGAGGGAATATCTCACCACTATTAGCGAATATCTATCTGAATGAATTTGACCAGGAATTCCAACAAAGAGGAGTGGCATATGTCCGCTATGCAGACGACAGTGCGCCACGAAGGCGTGTCCAAGTAGCGTAGCTACTTGAAGACAGCTGTGCTGTGCAGATGATGGTGGTAGGTCCACCGAAATCGCCATACAGGTGGAGGTTTCAAACTACCTTAAGGTGCTGTGGTCAAAAGCCATGGTATTGAGCGTTAAGGAAAAGGCAGTATAAACTGTCAAGTGCGTGTTAAGGAGATGAATGAACAAGTGAACCACTTACGGAAATGTCGAAAGCGTAGAGATTCCATCAAAACCAGGGGGTAGTCGTTAACCTGGGATAAGTCTGGAGGAAACCTGTTTACCGACCAGATGGTGGGCGGCATAAAGGTGGCATGAACATTACACAGGCGTTTGTACGGAACGTGGGAACCCACGGGCTGATGTTAAGGGAGTATATCAAGCGGAAGAACCGCAAGATAAGAGTACCGATGCAGTCATGGGGGCAGACCGTATTGTAGTAGTGATGAAAGTCTTGTAATGAGACGGGAGCGAAGAATACGGATTATCCAGCTTTAAGGATGAGTCAACTTTGAAAGGAGGAGGAACTTATGCAAGAAGCAAAGCCATACAGTATTTCAAAAAGGGCAGTAATAGTAGCCTATAAAAGAGTTAAGGCAAACAAGGGAACATACGGAGTGGATGAACAGTCAATAGAGGATTTTGAGAAAAGATTGAACAATAATCTATATAAAATCTGGAATCGACTTTCATCAGGAAGTTACTTCCCCAAACCAGTAAAAGCAGTTGCAATACCGAAGAAGAATGGTGGCACTCGTATTTTGGGAATTCCAACAGTAGAAGATAGAATTGCACAAATGGTGGTTAAATTATATTTTGAGCCATGTGTTGAGCCAATGTTTTACGAGGACTCCTATGGGTATCGCCCGAACAAGTCAGCAATTCAGGCATTAGAGGTCACAAGAACAAGATGTTGGAGAAAAGACTGGGCACTGGAGTTCGATATCAAAGGACTGTTTGATAACATACAACTCCCTTATCTAATGCAAATGGTCAGTAAGCACACGGAGGAGAAGTGGATACTTCTTTATATTGAACGTTTGCTAAAAGCACCATTTCAAATGGAAGATGGAACAATAGAGCCCAGAACAGCAGGAACGCCACAAGGTGGAGTTATCAGTCCTGTACTGGCGAACCTATTCTTACATTATGTTTTTGATGATTATATGGTCAAGGAATTTCCGTCCATACAGTGGGCGAGATATGCTGATGATGGTATAGCACACTGTGTATCGCTGAAACAGGCGAAATATTTACAGAAAAGATTGAGCAAAGGTTTGCGAGATTTGGATTAGAACTGAACTTGGAGAAAACGAGGATTGTTTACTGTAAAGATGATGACCGTAAAGGACATCACGAGCATACATCCTTTGATTTTCTGGGTTATACATTTCGACCAAGGCATGCAAAGAATAAGTATGGAAAGTTCTTCACAAATTTTCTGCCAGCAATGAGTGGGAAAGCGAAGAAATCTATGCGTAAGGAGATTAGGAACTGGAAGCTCCAGCTGAAAGTGGAAAAAAGCTTATGGGATATAGCAAATATGTTCAATCGACAGATACAGGGGTGGATTAATTACTACACCCACTTTTACAAGTCTGAAATTTACGATGCCTTACGATACTTGAATGGGTGCTTAGTAAAGTGGGTTCGGCGGAAATATAAAAAGCGAAAAGCGAGAAGAAGAGCAGAACATTGGCTCGGAGAGATTGCGAATCGAGACCGGAACCTATTTGCGCACTGGAAGTTTGGAATATTGCCAGCGGCTGGATAATGGGAGCCGTATGAGCTGAGAGGTTCATGTACGGTTCTGAGAGGGACTCAGGGGGTGGTTCCCTGGGTCTACTTACTTTGTAATAACAGCAAATTCAAAGGAAACAGCTGAGGAACTAAAAACATTAGTAAGTGAATTTCTCCAACCAAGAGGACTTGCACTATCAGCGGAGAAGACATCCATCACACATATTGACTAAGGTTTTGACTTCCTTGGATGGACATTTAGAAAGTTCAAAGGCAAGCTAATTATGAAACCTTCAAAAGCATCAATCAAAAACCTCATAAGTAAATGTTCTGACATAATGCTAAAAGAGGGAAAAGCGAGTACACAAAAAGATTTAATCCGAAGACTAAACCAAGTCATTAGAGGGTGGACAAATTATCATAATCATGTGGTAGCAAGCGAAGCCTTTTCTTACATTAATAATACCCTATATTATCTGTTACAACGATGGGCTAAACACCGACATCCTAATAAAAATGGTTGGTGGAGAATAAATAAGTACTGGCATGAAAGAAATAGGCAAAGGTGGGTATTCTCCACTGAGGACAATCAACTTGTCAACCTAAAATATATTAAAATCATACGCCATACTAACTTACAAATCTGCAAAAATCCATTTTTAGATAAAGAGTACTTTGCAAAAAGAAAAGTAAAACTAAGATAAAATCAAAATGTTGCCGCCTGAAAGGGTGAAGAAATGCTTGAGCCGTATGAGCGGGAAACTCTCACGTACGGTTCTTAGATGAGAGAAAGGGAGCAATCCCTTTTTCTTAATCGATTACACAAGTCATGCGTTTGAAAACTTTCTTTGTTCAAAAGGTATCATATACATTCCTTTAGTAGAAAAGGGAACCCATATGATA
This sequence comes from Lachnospiraceae bacterium, assembly GCA_015057615.1. GTDB lineage: Bacteria > Bacillota > Clostridia > Lachnospirales > Lachnospiraceae > Mobilitalea. The sequence goes on from SVEA01000174.1 coordinate 2,800, forward strand.
ACGCTTGCATTGAATCCTTTCATTCAGTTTTAAAGAAGGAAGAAGTTAATCATCATAAATATTATGATTTCAATGTTGTCCGTAAGGCAATGTTTGAATATATCGAATCCTGGTATAACAGAAAAAGGATTCATAGTTCTATCAATTATATGACTCCGCAAGCAGTGCATGAAGCTGCAAATTTGGCGGCATAAAAGTTAAACTTTTTGTGTCTAAACTATTGACACAAATCCATGGGACATAATCATTTGTGGTACACTAAGACATTATCATAAATGAATCATAGGAAATTTTTTTACTAAGGAATAGGCTTGACTTATAAGAGCAACTGCTTTGGTAATTGGATTACCAATTTTTACCTTCCTGGTTATCTTACATACATAATGATAAATACATTATTTTATGTAATGTAAAGTTATTAGTATTTAAATATTATAGATGAAAGAGGGTTAAGTATGAAAAGTGTTTACAGAAATGTATTAGCAGTTATGTGTTTTATATTTGTTAGCTTATCATCATTTTCACCTGCAAACGCAGCTACTAAAGATGGTGTCCCAAAAACAAAAATTTCTGATGAAGTAACAGTTGCTACATATACAAAAGAAAACCGTGGAGCGACAATAAGCTGTATCGATCCGAACCTTCAATATCCAACTAATAATTTAATTACTCCATATGGTACGATAAACGAAGTATACGATCATACCGAATATACTTATAATTACTCCTCTATAACCGCTTATGATGTTGGTCCAAGAAACAATGATAAATTTTTACTATCGGTAGCAAGGGGAGGAACGGACTCATTAAAAAAAGATGTGGATGTTTCTGGTACACTCACCATTTCAGGAAGCGTTGAAGCAAAAGTACAAGAACTTATTAAGATAGGATTAACTAGTACTGCCTCTGGAACATTAAAGTTCACGTGGTCGACCACTAAGGTATTTGTTGGTCCTGAAGCTCCTTATAACTCACGTTCTTATTATGCTGCTATAAATTACGATCAATATACTAGTTATCTCACAAAGACTGATTATTATAAGCAATATAATGGCACTACGTATACGGGCATGGTTGGTTATTCATCTCAAATTACAGTTACTGGTGTTAAAAAGCCAAAAGGTGTAGAATATAGTGTAGATAGTATACAATAATGTTTATAACTAGGATGGTGCAAAAATGGTAAGAAAGTATTTTAAAATATCCGTAATAATGGTAATAGTTGTTCTTATTATTCTTTCTGTTTCGTTCTTCTGTTATAAAAATATTAATGCTAATAAAGAAGTAACAGTTAATTCACAGCTAACGATAAATAAAGATGTGGAAGATTATATAAATAATATCCGTATTATGGATTTATCGGTGCTAAAAAGCCAAATGATTATCGGTAATGAAGACAAACAAGGCTTTAATTTCGTTTTGAGCTACACTCTTCCGGATGGAGCCGATATTAGTTCAGATACAAACATCGGTCTGCAAATAGAGTACCCAGAAGAATATTTCAAAGTTTTAGGTGGTAATATGTCAGCTATAACTTATTTTCATGCCAAGAAAAATAGTGAAGAAACATCATATTTAACTTATGGAGCCTATCCTTCAATCATTACCGATGAGAACTTAAATAAATTAATAAGTACTCAATATTCTTTTAAAATATACATCTTTATAGATCAACAAATTATAAGGGAATTGTATATTCAAAATTCTTTAGGTAGTTCGAAACAGAGAATAGTAAGCGAAAATTAACGTTCTAGAAAGCTTTAAGCCAGCAGTTAGAGCAACCACCACTTATATCATAACTTTTTGTAATAGTAATATCCACAGCTTGAATGAAAATCGAACTTCCACTTCATAGATGGGAAGTTCGATTTTCATTGTAATCTTTAAGATATTGAAATAATTTACATATGACATTTACAAATAAATATGCTATACCTTGCTTGTAGCTCATTATTTTATTTTAATTCGGAATGGAGATTAAAATGAAAAAAAGAACATTGATAGGTTTAGCAGTTCTAGTTTTAGTATTAGTTGGATTATCACAATCTTTTTTATTTGGACATGAAGTTAAAGCTTCTTCTGTAAAAATCGACAAAGGCGAACCACAATTTGTTATGGTTGAAATAACAGAAGAAGAATATCTTGCACGTTTAAATGAAGTTGATAATCAGGTAAATAGTAATAAAAATATGAATACAAATGAGACTATTGCTTTACCGACACCGATGCCAAGTCGAAAAGAAATTATAAAATCTTCTGAAGAATCTAAGAAAGATCCACAGTTTGATATGGTTGAAATAACAGAAGAATATCTTGCACGTTTAAAATGAAGTTGATAACCAGGCAAATAGTAATAAAAATGTGAATACAAATGAGACTATTGCTTTACCGACACCAATTCCAAGTCAAAATATGGAAGAGAATAAAAGTCAACAAGCAAGTATAGCTGCATCCTATACGCCTACGGTTATTCCTTATTATTTTGACTTGTATACAATGGGCAGAGATTATATGTGTACGGGAAAAGAAGAGTGCACAGTATGGTATTATACAGATGGTAAAGTACATTTATATCGTAGAATAATAGAATTGACTAATGGAAACGCAGATATTCAATATGGAAGTATTGTCAATACCGATGGTTCAGTAAGTTGTACAACAGGGGATAATGTTAATAAGTTTTTCCTGCTTGGTGATCGGGAATATCACTATATAGATTTTATTGTGACTAACTCATACTACGATTTTAGTACATATTGGAAGTAATCCATATAATGTAAGTTTTTAATATGATTATTTTGGGAAGTGCGTTTATGCTATTTATCAAAAGCGGAATTACACGCTTCCGTTCTTTGTAAATTTAGAGGTAACTGCCCAAGAAGAAATTAAACTATTTATAAACTGATTGTTGAAGATTATGTAAAAGCCTACCCTTTTAACGAGGGAAGGCTTTTTTTTATATATTTGTCACTTCAAGAATTGAAGAGAATGGAGTAAGCCCTGTATCTCTCATCCAGTTATTCTAGCCCTGCTCTAGATGAAAGGAAGGTTATAGCTGGTCTACGGAGCGTAGATTGTTTTTTGAAATGCTTGAGTATATAATAAATTCGAGGTGAACACAATGGACATAAAAAGAAAAAAGGAACTTTTAGAAGCATATAAACACAAGCGCCCAGAAATGGGTGTAATTTCTTACTGCTGTAAAGAAACTGGCGAGGTATTTTTGGGTATCTCCAAAGATACAAAATCAGACTTCAATAGTACTAATATGAAATTGGCAGCCAATTGGCACCCCAATAAAAGATTACAGGAACTTTGGAACAAATATGGCTCGGAAGGCTTTGAACTATCAGTTATTAAAGTGTTAGAGTATGATGACCCACATGAAGATTATACAGCAAAATTAGAAAGTTTAAGAGAAAAATGTTTCGCGGCTAACCCAAATGCAAGGAGAATATGGCGATGAATGAAAAAGTTGTTATGGTATCAAATGGTTATGAGCGTATAGATGGCAGAAACGCCTATAAATCTGGCATCAAACGATTAACATTAGGTGCACCTATGCTGGAAGAAAATAAAAAAATGCAGATTGCCGCACAGATTTGGAAAAATGATAAAGATGGTGAATTGATTTTGGCCCAGGAGCTACCCATCCATCAAATATTT
>SVEA01000175.1 GCA_015057615.1 Lachnospiraceae bacterium
TATGCCTTGATGCGTAATTTGAAACATATTTCATACGCAACACGTGTTCCATAAAGCGCCGTAAAACGCAGCGCAAAGCATTGCAAAAAAGCGCAATAGTGGATTGAAGTACGTAATGGTACATAAGATCATAGAATACGCGATCTAAGTACCAACGACTTCAGACAGTTGCGCACTAAAATGCGTTTTCAAATTACTAGTTTTTTCTTTAATTGTGCAAATTGAAGAAGACGATTTGTTAGGAAGGTTTTTGATAGTCATATCAAAATTACAGATACGAATAAAATTATGAAGTGAGGAGCTATCGCATATGGCAGAGATCAAAAGTTCAACTGCGAAATCTGATTTATTTAAAAGATACGGAGTCCGGATATTTGTTATATGCTTTTGGCTCCTTTTTTGGGAAATATTATACCGTGTGATCGATAACGAAATCTTTCTAGTATCTCCGCTCACGGTTGCTTCTACGTTAAGGAAGCTGGCAGTTCAGGCCGCATTCTGGCAGGCGATTGGATTTTCCTTTCTGAGGATTGCGCTTGGTTTTCTGTCCGCCGTTGCTGCCGGAACGATTCTTGCCGTGCTTTCCTATAAGAGCGGGGTCGTAAGGGAGCTGATCAATCCCGTTTTTAAGGTGATAAAAGCTTCTCCGGTGGCTTCTTTTATCATTCTGGCACTTCTGTGGATCAAAGCCGGTAATCTATCCGTTCTCATCTCCTTTTTAATGGTTGTTCCAATGACCTATACCAATGTTTTGCAAGGAATCCTTGCAACGGACTGGAAGCTATTGGAGATGGCACATGTATTCCATTTAAGCAAATGGAAGCAAATAAAGGCAATCTATCTTCCTGCCGTTATGCCGTATTTTAGCTCGGCAGTGACGGTCGGACTGGGCTTTAGCTGGAAGGCGGGGATTGCAGCGGAAGTGATCGGAATACCCTCCGGTTCGATTGGGGAACGGCTCTATGAGGCAAAATTATATCTGATGACCGGGGAACTGTTTGCATGGACCTTTGTCATTATCGTAATAAGTATCTTGTTTGAGAAAATTGTGATATATCTAATAAAGCATATCCGCCTTAATACCGTGAATGATAAAACAAAGAACATAAGGGTATCCTAGGTAATTGCGAAACGTTGATATGGTAGCCATTGATTTGAGTGTCAAAAGCTGATTTATGACAATTAACTTAATGTGAGAGTTTGCAATTTCCTATAGGAGGGTATAATGAAGAAAGGAAGATTTCATGGATATTGAATTCATCCGCATAGTAAAACAATATCAACAAAATATTGTCTTAAATGAAGTCAGTCTTTCCTTTCGGGAAGGTTGTATAAACTGCCTGATGGGTCCGTCCGGTATCGGAAAGACAACTCTCATTAATCTGTTAATGGGATTGGATCTGCCGGATTCCGGAGAAATCCGAGGGATCCGGGATAAGCGGATTGCGGTGGTATTCCAGGAGGACCGGCTGATTGAGCATTGGGATGCCATAGAGAATGTGAAGCTTATCTGTGATCGAACGGTATCGGGAGAACAAGTGGAGCAGGAATTTTGTAAGGTGGATCTGACGGAATACCGGAATAAGCCGGTAAGAGAGCTCAGCGGTGGGATGCGGCGGAGAGTCGCGATCGTAAGAGCGATGCTTTTCCCCTGTGACCTGGTTATTATGGACGAACCCTTTAAGGGTCTTGATATGGAATTAAAGCAAAAGCTAATTGCATATGTGAAGGAAAAAACCAAAGGAAAAACAGTGATTATCGTGACGCATGATAAGGAAGAAGTTCGGCTTCTTCAGGCGAATCTTGTTCTGTTAAGTTGATTTTTCTGAAACGAAGGTTGTGTTTTTAAAATGTTTCAGCTATAATACTTTAATAATATATAAGGCTAAGTTATAGCTTCTATCTTTGAGACGAATAGAAAGAGGGAAAATTTATCATGCATATTACGATTACAGGAAATTTGGGAAGCGGTAAATCTACCATATGCAAGCTGTTAAGTGAAAAATATCAGTTTGAAATATATTCTACCGGTAAGGTGCAGCGTGAATTGGCAAGGGAAATGTCTATGACAACCCTGGAATTAAATCAATTAATGCGGAGCAATCATAAATACGATCATATGATTGATGATACTACGGCAAAAATATCAAGAGAGAAAGCAGATAAAGATATTATCTTTGATTCACGGCTGGCTTGGAACTTTGTTGAGAAATCCTTTAAGGTATTTATATCGATCAGTCTGGATGTAGCCGCAGAACGGGTCCTGAATGATCATAGAGGGCAAGAGGAGCAGTATCATTCTTTTGAGGAAGCAAGAAAAATGCTGGCAGAACGTGCAGCAACAGAGCGGGTTCGGTATCAGGAAATATACCAAGTAAATTATATGGATTATTCCAATTATAATCTAGTGATAGACAGCACCTATTGCACTCCGGATCGAATTGCAGAAATTATTTTACAGGAAGCAAAAGAGTATGAGAAGAATGGGTGCCCCAATACGACAAAGATACTGGTTTCACCAAAACGGATCTTGCGGGAAGAGGATATTCATAAAGAAGACAGCCTTGAATTAGAGAGCCTGATCGACGAATATAAGAAGATTACTTCCGTTCTTGATGCCGGAATTAAGGTTACAAAAAAAGATGAGACCTATACCGTGATCGAGAAAACTCGGGAAGCAAAAGCAGCTTATTTGGCAGGTATTCCTTACATTTCTATTTGCAGCTAAAGGAAAATTAATAAAAGTGATTATAGATGAAAGAGGACTGGAAACAGTCCTTTTTTGATTCCGTTTTCGTTGTACTCCAATCGTTTTGGATAGGAATGGTAAGTCTAGAATAGAGTGTTAATGTTCACAGCAAGGAAATATACACAATAGATAAATACGGTAGTAAATATTTGTACACCGTGTACAAATTTAATAAACCATATTGACAAATTCAAAAAATAAAGGTATATTTCTTATAAGAAAATGTTTTAGGAAACATATTTCGTTCTAAAGGAGAGAGACGTGGATAAGAAAATATTAATTGTTGGAAGTTTAAATATGGATATGGTTATTGAAATGGAGCATATGCCAATAACAGGTGAAACGGTGCTCGGATCAACGCTTACTTATATACCGGGAGGAAAAGGTGCAAATCAAGCATGCGCTGCTGCCAGATTGGGAGGCAATGTAAAAATGCTTGGATGTGTCGGAAAAGATGAATTTGGAGAGCTTCAGAAGAAAAATCTTTACGACTGCGGTGTCGATACCTTTGATATTCGAAGCGGTACAAAATGCACCGGGATGGCAAGTATTTATGTGGACAAGCATGGAAACAATAGCATCGTTGTAGTAGCAGGTGCCAATCAGGAATGTGATATTTCATATTTGAAAGAATGTGATACCGCTTTTCAGGAATGTGATTATGTAATACTACAGATGGAAATCCCTTATGAATCCATCTTTTATGCAATTAACAGAGCAAAAGAACTTGGAAAAACAATAATCTTGAATCCGGCTCCGGCTCCCAGAGAATTACCGGATGATATTTATTCGAAAATAGATTACATTACTCCAAATGAGGCAGAACTTATGACGCTTTGCGGGGGAATCGGTCATACGAAAGATGATTTTATAAAAGGAGCAGAAAAGCTGCTTCAAAAAGGAGTTAAAAATGTATTAGTTACGATAGGGGAAAAAGGGGCGCTGCTTGTTAATGCGGATGGAGCAAAGGTATTTCCGACAAGAAAAGTTGATTCGGTAGATACAACGGCAGCAGGCGATTGCTTTAACGGAGCTTTCGTGGTAGCACTTTCGGAAGGAAAGAGCCAAAAACAAGCGGTGATTTTCGCAAATGCAGCTTCCTCTATAACGGTTACGAGGAATGGAGCACAGACTTCCATTCCCGGAAGAAAAGAGACAGATGAGGTTTTAGAGGATTGGGGCTATTAATTCTCAAAAACCCGTTTGAATAGAAAGTAAATGCAGCTATTAATGTAGGGAAAAGAAAGAGAGGGAAATGAAATGAAAAAGCTAACAGCATTATTAATGGCAGGAATTATGGTACTAGGACTTACAGCTTGCGGTTCAAAAGCTCCTCAAGCAGATGTGGATAGTACACCAGGAGAAGGAACTGCGAATTCATCTAAAGAACAGAATGAAGATAACAGCAGCGCAAAGGATTCTGCCGGCAAGGCAATCCTGATTGTTAACGGTAGTCTTGGAGATCTCGGATTTTTCGATTCAGCAAATGCAGGTATGCAGAGAGTTAAGAATGAGCTTGGTCTGGAAGTTCAAGTAATTGAAACCGGTGATGATGAGTCAAAATGGGAATCAGCACTGGCAGATGCAGCAGAAGAGGATGTGGATTATGTAATTGCGGTATCACCGTCAATGGTAGAACCAATGCAGAACATAGCGCCTCTTTATCCGGAAAAGAAATTTTTCTTAATGGATAACACGGTAGATTTTGAAGCTGGGGATTACAGCAATGTTTACTGCGCAACCTTTAAACAGAATGAAGGCTCTTTCCTCGCAGGTGCGGTTGCAGCAGTGCTTGCAAAAGAAACTGGAAAGATCGGCTTTGTAGGCGGTATGGATATTCCTCCGATCAATGATTTCTTGGTTGGTTACATTGAAGGTGCACTTGCTGTAAACGCAGATACGAAAGTAATAGCAACCTATCCAGGCGACTATTATGATCCGGCAAAAGGAAAGGAACATGGCATTGTATTATGCAACCAGGGTGTAGAAGTTTTATTCGCAGCAGCAGGCCCTACCGGGTTAGGAACGATTGAAGCAGCAGTAGATGCAGACCGGTATATTATTGGCGTTGACTCAGATCAGTCAGCAGGTTATGCAGCAAATGGTGATAAAGCAACAGCGAATAAAATTGCAACCTCAATGATGAAAAATGTAGGAGATGCCATTTTCAGAGCAATTAAGCTTGATTTAAAAGGTGAGCTTACCTTGGGAGCAGCCGAAAGTCTTGGTATTGCGGAAGGCGGAGTAGGACTTGCAAAAAATGATGTCTATAAGAAAGTGCTGACGGATGAAGAAAAGCTAATAATCAATGACATCGAGGCAAAGGTAGTAGAAGGAGAAATTAAAGTAAGTACAGCAATCGGTATGACAACAGAGGAATTGGATAGTTTAAGAAATAGCGTGGCTCCATAAGAGAGAAGCATAATTCATGAGGGTGTCCTCACTTTAAAGGGCATCCTCACATTTTTCAAAGGGTATAGGTAGAAGAATGAGCGAGAAAGTTATTTTAAAGGTCGAAAATATATTAAAAGTATATCCGAATGGTATTGTAGCCAACCGGAATGTCAATTTTGAAGTGCACGAAGGAGAAATCCATGCGCTGATTGGAGAAAACGGTGCAGGAAAATCTACTTTGATGAAAATTCTGTTTGGCATAGAGACACCAGAAGAAGGTAGAATTTTTTTAAACGGTGAAGAAGTTAAGATAGAGAGTTCCAAAGAAGCAATCGGTCTTGGAATTGGTATGGTGCACCAGCATTTTATGTTAGTAGACTCGTTAACAATAGCAGAAAATATTGTTCTTGGAAATGAGCCGAAAAAGTACGGACTTTTTCTTAATAAGACACAGATGATCAAACAGGCAGAAGAATGTTCCAAAAAGTACAATTTTAATATTAACGTGTTTGATAAAGTGGAAGATGTAAGTGTAGGTGTAAAACAGAAAACAGAGATTTTAAAAGCATTGGTAAGAGGTGCAAAAGTTTTAATTCTGGATGAGCCTACCGCCGTACTGACGCCACAGGAAACAAAAGAGCTTTTTGTAGAGCTGAACACATTAAAAAAGCAAGGTCATACGATTATTTTTATTTCACATAAATTGAATGAAATCATGGAGATCTGTGACAGAGTAACGATCATGCGGCATGGAACAACGGTCGAGACAAGTTATATTAAAGATACCAGCCCGCAGGATATCTCGAATAAGATGGTAGGAAGAGAAATTGTCCTGCATGTTGACAAAAAACCTGTAAAACGTGGAAAGGTCTGCTTGGAGGCTGACAATTTGGTATATGTAAATGGCATCGGTAAGAAAATGCTTGATGATGTCAGTTTAAGATTAAGAAAGGGTGAAATCTTAAGCGTAGCAGGTGTTGAAGGAAACGGACAGGCAGAGCTTGCCGCAATTCTAACCGGAATGAAAAAACCGATCAGCGGCACTTTAAAAGTACGTGGGGAAGAGATTCAGGAATTTAAACCGAGTGTACTTCGTAAAAACAGATTAACCTATATACCGGAAGATCGAATGACGAATGGCTGTGCGCCAAAGTTAAGTATAGTAGATAATATGTTCACGGATAAAATTGAAAAATATTTAAAGAAGAATAATGTTTTTCTAAACAGGAAGAAAATGAAGGAGCAGGCGGAATTTCTGGTAAAGGATTTTAATATCCTATGCGGCTCTATTAAACATCCGGTACAAGAACTTTCCGGAGGGAATATCCAGAAGGTAGTTGCGGCAAGGGAATTGACGGAGGAAGCAGAGATTATTATTGCCGAGCAGCCAACCAGGGGAATTGATGCAGGTGCTTCTGAACTAATACGAAGAAAAATTGTGGAATTCCGGGATAGAGGAGCGGCGGTTTTACTTATTTCGGCGGATCTGAATGAGGTACTGGAATTGAGTGACAGTGCAATTGTCATGCACAATGGTAAGATAAATGCATATTTCAAAGATACAAGTGCACTTACGGAAGAAGAACTTGGTTATTATATGTTAGGTGTTAAAAGACAGTCAGAGGAAGAGGTGAATGCAATACTATGAAAAGTAAAAAAATGAGTGTAGGACAGTTTAATGTATGGTTTGAGGTGTTACGATTTGTATTAGCTATTATCATCGCATTCTCTATTTCCTTTATCATTATGTCCTTTTCAACTGACGCGCCGTTTGCTGCCATTGGTAATCTGTTTGTAGGGCCTTTAACCTCCATCAGGCGGTTTAGTACCGTTTTGGAGACGATGATACCATTAACGTTCGCAGGACTCGCAGTCAGTGTTATGTTTAAAGCAAATCAGTTTAACCTGGCAGCGGAAGGAGCACTATTTATGGGAGCTTTAACAGCAGCGATTTTAGCGATCTATATGCCGGGACCACCGATCGTTGTTATTATTGCCTCTATGCTTGCTGCTGGCATTGTTGGTTCTTTGGTATGTGCGATTCCCGGTGTTTTAAAAATCAAATGGAATTGCAGTGAGATGGTAGTATCCTTAATGCTAAACTACGTCATGCTATATTTTGGCACCTATATTTTCAATCAGGTGGCAAGAGATCCGGATTCTGCTTATAATGCCTCTTATAAATTCCGAGAGGGTGTGAAGCTATCCAATATACTATCGAAGACCCGTTTGCATACAGGACTAATCATAATGGTGGCATTTGTGATTTTAACTTATGTTTTTATATTTAAAACTAAATGGGGTTATAAGCTTAGAATGACAGGAAGCAACCTTCATTTTGCAAAATGTGCAGGTATCAGCGTAGCTGGTGTAATCATGAGCTCTCAGCTGATTGGAGGCTTTATCGCCGGTGTAGGAGGAAGTACCGAAATGCTTGGTATGTATTCCAGATTTCAATGGTCTGCTCTGCCGGGGTATGGATTTGACGGCGTTATATTAAATATTCTTGCAAAAGAAAATCCGGCTTATATTCCGGTTGCAGCGTTCTTTGTGGCATATTTGAGGATCGGTGCGGACTATATGTATAAGCAATCCGGTGTTGCAGCTGAGATCGTAGCGATTATTGAAGGACTTGTTATTGTTTTGGTGGCGGCTACCGCGTTCTTATCAAAGTTCCGACATAGAATGACAACAAAATTATCCAAAGACCTGTTAACATCAGGAGGTGAGAGATAATGTCAAATGTATTTCATGCTATTTTTAGTACGACATTTTTGTTTTCGGTGATTCGTGTGGCAACCCCTTTGATCTTAGCTTCCATGGGTGCAGTAATCACTTCCAATGCCGGCATAACGAATATTGGTATTGAAGGTGTTATGCTGGTTTCGGCTTTAACCGGTGTCTTTGCAAGTGCATTCGGCTTCGGTCCCTGGTTTGGTTTTATCATTTCTATAATAACCGGAGTCATCTGTTCTCTTGCCATAGGCTATGTGTCAATGAGCTTAAAGACGGATAGTGTATTAACCTGTATTGCATTTAATACGATGGCAATCGGTGGTACGGTCTATTTTATGTATGCGGTTGTTAAGGATAAGGGAACGACCATTGCCCTTAATTCAGGAAAACTCCCTTCGGTTGAAATACCGTTAATTAAAGATATACCTGTATTAGGAGATATATTATCAAACCATAATGTGGTATCGTATATAGCGTTATTAATGATACTGGTCGTATATATACTGCTATATAAAACACCTCTGGGTCTCCGAATTCGATCGGCAGGAAAGGCACCAACCGCACTTTCTTCCGTAGGGGTAAGCTTAATAAAAACCAGATATATTGCACTCGGAATTTCAGGAATTCTGGGAGGTATGGCAGGGGCTTTCATGTCCATGGGTTACGTAACCTGGTTTTCTAAAAACATGACGGCTGGGCGAGGCTTTATTGCACTGGCTGCAGATGCGATAGGCAATTCAACACCAGTAGGAGCGGCATTGTCATCCCTATTGTTTGCGGTAGCAGAGGCGCTATCCTATTCCTTACAGATTACAACCGTTCCGCCGGAATTGGTACAGATGCTGCCCTATCTAGTAACAATTGTGGGACTTATAGCATATTCGATCAGAAAAAGCTCGTTGGTTAAAAAGGAGCGTTTAAAGCAGGCAGTTAAATAATTGCACCTGAGAAACATATTAGAAGATTTTGCCGAGGCGGCAGAATGGGAGGTAGGTTGAAAAAAAGAGCGTTTTCAACCAGCAAAAAGCATGGAGATGCTTTTTGATCAGACTTTGAGCTGCCAAAGGCAGAATGGGAGGTAGGTTGAAAAGAAGAGCATTTTCAACCAGCAAAAAGCATGGAGATGCTTTTTAATCAGATTTTGAACTGCCTATCGGCAGAATGGAGGTTATTTATGAGTAAAAGAATACCGATCATAATCGATTGTGATCCGGGACATGATGATGCAATGGCGATACTTTGGGCATTGGCATCTCCCCAGCTGGAATTAAAGGCGGTGACAACCGTTGCAGGCAACCAGACGATTGAGAAAGTGACGACAAATGCAATTAAGGTACTAACAAAGGCGCGCAGGCTGGATATCCCAGTTGCTATGGGAGCGAAAGATCCTTTGATGCGAAAACTGGTCGTGGGTGGAGAAGTGGTACATGGCGATTCGGGGTTGGAAGGACCAATTCTGCCGGATTGTGGATTTGCACCGTCAGATCTTAGCGCAGTAGAACTGTTAATTAAAACCATAGAAGAATCGGACGACAAAATTACATTAGTTCCCATAGGTCCTCTTACAAACATAGCCAAGCTATTCCTTGTGAGACCTGATTTGAAGGAAAAGATTGAGAGGCTTTCCATCATGGGCGGAGGCGCATATATGGGAAACTGGACACCAGCAGCAGAATACAATATCTGGGCAGATCCAGAGGCAGCCAAGATTGTATTTAACTCGGGGCTTCCCATTATTATGTCCGGTCTTGATGTAACGCATAAGGCGTATATTACCAGAGAAGAAAATGAAATTCTTAGGGCACAAGGCAATGAGATATCGATATTTGCAGCAGAATTGATTGATTATTTCAGCAGGTATCATTATGAAGTGGAAGGATTTCCGGGATGTACGATGCATGATCCGACTGCCATTGCAGCACTTCTTTATCCGGAAATATTTACAGGAGTTACCTGTAATGTGGATGTTGAGACAAAAGGTGAATTGACGACCGGAATGACCGTAGTAGATACCATAGATTATAAGGAAAAGATTTTTGGAGAAAAAGCAGATAAGAATACGACCGTTCTTTTTAATGTAGATAGAAAGAAATATGTGGAAGCATTTTTTGCAGCCATGAAATCTCTGAACTAAATTGACATAAGAATTAAGATGTAAGTGTCAAATCCTGATGAACAATGATAAGTAATCGGAAACAAATTTCGTTCGCAACACGATTCCTCTTGATTGAAGTACGTAATGGTACATAAGATTACAAAATACGTGGGTCTAAGTACCAACGACTTCAAACAGTTGCTCATTAAAATATGGTTTCCAATTACTAAAGTATTTCATTTGTAGGAAAGTTTTTGACACTCAAATTAATTAAAGGGAGACAGCAAGTGAAAAAGAATAATTTGATTTTAAGAATATTAGTAGCAATTGCAGGACTTATGATAAGCGGTGTGGGAGTTGGCATATTTTTATACAGCCAGCTCGGAGTGGATCCGGCAAGTGTGTTGGAATTAGGGCTTGGCAATGTATTTCATGTAAGCTACGGAACGGCTTCTGCACTGACCAATATAGTGATTTTAGTGATTGTATTTATTGTTGACAAAAGCTATATTAATTTATCTTCCCTGCTGGCTATTTTCGGAATTGGCTATACCGCTGATTTTATGAAATCTATATTGGACTCTGTTATAAAGGGAGAATTGAATCTTTTTGTCAGAATTATAATGATCCTGATCGGATGCCTCATTATGGCGGTAGGAATTGCCACTTATATTAGGGCGGACCTGGGAGTGGGTGCGATTGACCTGGTTTCAGAAATCATCAGTAATAAATTAAAATTTTCATACCGTATTACCAGAGTAGTTTGTGATATTACTTTTGTAGTAGTTGGTTACTTCCTTGGCGGCATTGTTGGTGTCGGAACCGTGGTAGCAGCATTTATGACAGGCCCGGCAGTACAATTTGTAAGGCCTCATGTATATAAAGTAACCGATAAAATATTAAAAATAGAAAAAGAATAGGCAGAGAGGGGAAAGGTATGGTAGATGTTATTCTGGATATAGATTCCGTTGGAGATGATATCCTGGCAGTACTTTATGGAGCATTAAACCCGAGGATTAATTTGCTCGGAATCACAACAGTAAACGGTGCATGCGGAAGTATAGAACAGGCAGTTAATGTAGCACTTAATACGGTGGAGCTTACCGGTAAAAATATACCGGTCTACGCAGGTGCGGATAGAATGCTTTCACCCAAGAAGTCAGATGGGGAAGGGGATCCGGTTAATTTTGATGAGGAACTTCGCTGGAAATTTGGAGACAGGCTGGACAAGTTCAATGAAATAGCATCAAAACCCGCCAGAAAGCCTGAGCCAATAAGTGCGGTGGATTTTATAATAAATTCAATCAATGAGCGGCCCGGTGAAATTACTTTGGTTACGACCGGACCTGTGACGAATATTGCGCAGGCATTGAGAAAAGACCCATCGATTGCTTCCAAAGTAAAGAGAGCATATGTTCTCGGAGGAGCCTTTCACATTCATGGAAATATTACACCGGTTACGGAGTATAATATCTGGGCAGACCCGGAGGCGGCAAAAATAGTATTAAACTCGGATATGAAGATTACACTGGTTCCCTTAGATGTCTGTGAGAATAATCAATTTGCAGACGGTATGTTAACAAGAGATCATCTGGGGGAAATGCATCAGGAAGGGAAAGGAGCAGTCGTTGATTATATTGTGAACAAGTTTCCAATCTATATTGATATTTGGCGTGAATTCTTTCAGCTTGGCGGCTTTCCGATGGATGATGTCATTACGCTTGCCTTAGCAGCTGATCCGGATCTATGTGAATATACAAAAGACGTTTTTGTAGATGTAGAGCTAGAGGGGAAAATAGCGCGGGGACAGACAATCGCTTATTTTGGCAGGCAGATTATAAAAAATGAAAGTAGGAAACATAAAAATACGCAAATAGCAAAAAGTATTGACGGAAAACGTTTTATGAATCTTTTTGTAAAAACAATTAGCTGCGGTTCGTAATTGGCGTATCATTAACATAGGATAAATGCGGATTTAACATGATTATTATGACGTATGAGAAAAGCACCTCTTTGTGGCAGATTACAAAGAATGGTGCTTTTCAAGTATAAGATAACGTGATAATATACCCTACTGGAAGCCTTAAAAGCTTCACACAGCTTCCTCCAATTTCTAAGGAGCGAATGGACAAAAGTGGTAGAATACGGTAAAATTATTATTAATCAAGTGACCAAAGACGATTTATAACTTGACTTCAACAATTTGCTCAATCTATGTGCTGACAAGTAATAGGAAACAAAATTTATTCGCAACACATTGCTCCAAAAGTGCTGCATAAAACGTAGCGCAAAGCATTGCAAAAAACGCAATCCTTGGATCGAAGTACGTAATGGTACATAAGACCACAAAATACGTGATCTTAGTACCAACGACTTCAAACAGTTGCGATTAAAATATAGTTTCCGATTACTTAAGTTTAGGTTGATTAATGCATATTGAAGAAGACGGTTTGTTAGGAAGGCTTTTGTCAGGGTAATCGTTAATAATATTACGAAAGGGAAAGAGTAAATTAGGGAGAGTAAATCAAGGGAGAATAAATTATGAATATAAAGGATATAGCAAAATTATGCGGGGTATCACCATCTACAGTATCTAAGATTTTACATAAAAAAGATGATGATATTAGCACGGAGACCCGAAAAAAGGTACTTGAAGTTATTAAAGAATATCAATATGTTCCGTATTCAAAAGTGATAAAGAGTGCAGCTCCCAAGACAAATACGATTGGAGTTATATTATCGGCAGAAGCTTACGGAGTACAGGAAATTTTATATAGTATTGAAAAAACAGCGGCAGAAAACGGATATAGCATTATGGTATGTAATACCGATGGCGATCCTGATAAAACCGTTAAATATATGAGAATATTAGAGAATAAGAGAGTGGACGGAATTATTGCAATTTATCAGGAGAAAGACATCTTTGATACGGCAGGCGTACCAGTGGTGTGTGTTTTTGATAAAATAGTGCCGCCAGGAAAGAGAAGAACAGCTGATCTTTACTTTGAATTACGTGATGTAGGGTATTTGGCTACAAGCTATCTGTTGAAGAAGGGACATTATAGAATCGGGGGGCTGTTCACAGAAAGCGATCAGGAAATAGAAGAAGGATATTACCAAGCATACAAAGAAAACTTTAAATCACCAAGAAAAGAGTGGATATTTAAGGGGACGGAAGAGGATATCGTAAATATCGGAATCTCGAAGTGCTTGAATAATGATATAACCGCAGTTGTATGTACCAATGTAGAGATGGGGAATGTGATCTATGAAAAGTTGCGTATGCGGGGTGATATGATACCTAACAAAGTCTCTATTATTAGTGTTAGGGATAGCAAATTAGCAGAAAAGATTTATCCAAAAATGAGTACGGTTAGTATATTAACATCCGAAATCGGAAGTTCTGCAATCGATATTTTGATCCAAATTATAGAGGGGAAAAAACCGATCTATGAATGCAGGAAAAAGGTGGAAGCAGAAATTGTCAAGAGAGACAGTGTTGCGGCTCCGATTAATCACAGACAGGGTGGGAAAATTGTTGTGATAGGAAGTATGAATATGGACTGCATGATAAATGTACCGAATATTCCCACAGATGGAGAAACGATCAAGTCAAGAAATATCGTACTGCTGCCTGGAGGAAAAGGCGCTAATCAGGCGGTAGGAGCTGGAAAATTGGAAGGGCTTGTGTATATGATTGGGTGTCTGGGAAATGACAGTGACGGAAAGGAGATCTATAACAGTCTTGTAAACAGCGGTGTAAAAACAGATGGCTTGATCTTTGATGATACGATACCGACGGGTAAGGCTTATGTTAATGTTGCGACCGACGGAGAAAGTACCATAGTTATTTTTCCCGGTGCCAATGAAAGATTGGATCGTGGACAAGTGCGGCAGTTTGAACATCTTTTAGAGGATGCAAAATACTGCTTATTAACCATGGAGATTTCTGAAAAAACAGTGGAATATGCAATAAATAAATGTAAAAAGAAAAATGTAGAAGTTATTTTGAAGCCTGCCGCAGTTGAAAAAATCGATGAAAAGCTGTTTAAAAGCATAGATTACTTTATTCCAAATGAGAAGGAATTAAAACAATTAATTCCGAGCGATTCAACCGTAGAGGAAAAGGCAGAAATTCTGATTAAGAAAGGCGTCAAAAATGTTATCATTACGCTGGGGCCGAAGGGCTGTTACTTACGAAATCATAAATATGCAATGTTTTTTCCCGCAGCAGATTTCCATCCGGTAGATACGACGGGGGCAGCAGATGCTTTTATCAGTGCACTAGCGGTATGCTTAAGTGAGGGAAATGATATTATCTATGCAATTTGTTTTGCTACTTATGCGGCAGGAATCAGTATTACGAGGCAGGGAGTACAACCGGCTATGGTAGACAGAGTAGGACTGGATATCTACAGAGAAGAAATCAGTGCACAATATGAAAAAATAATAAAAACAAAACGTATGGAGTAACAAAATACAATTCAAAATTAACTCATGTAAATAATACTTAAACAGAAAATTATAGCGAATTTTTTTTCAAAATATCACCGAGGATATAAAGTATGGTTTCGCTAACAATAAAGATAAGAGGATTCATAGTAATATGAATTCTTTTTTTGTTCATTGTTTTTCTTAAGGGGGTGATTTCATAAATTCCGGGGTTACTAATATGGTTCGAAAGAAATTACTCTTTGCCGCAATTATTACCACTTTAGCGGTATATATCGGTTTTAAGTTTTTTCTTCCGCTGGTCTTTCCTTTTGTAATCGCCTATTTTCTGGCATGGATCGTCAGGCCGGTAACTGAATTTTTAAACCGGCGGCTAAAGATACCAAGAATTATCGGGGGATCCATATCCTTAATTCTGCTGATTGCAGCATTGGGGTGCGGACTGTTTTTTCTAATTAGCAAGCTGATCGAGCAGGCGGTTGCATTTATAAAAAACATTCCAATTTATCTTGATATCATGGCAGATAAACTAGACTCAATCTGTAAGAGCTGGGATGGATTATTTGGCTTAACGGATGGTACGATCCGGGCGGTTGTTGATGAGAATATAATGCAAACAATAAGTAATGTGAAAAATAATATACTACCGGGGTTAACGCAGCATTCGATTTCGATCGCAATAAAAATTGTCGGAATTGTTGGTATCTTAATCATAATGTTTATCGCTGCGATGCTTATCGTGAAGGATCTTCCGGACCTAAAAGAATGCATGGAAAAGAGCCGGTTTTATCAGGATATGCATCGAATTACGGATAAGCTTGCCGATACTGGAATTGCCTATCTGCGTGCCCAGTTAATCATTATGATCGTTGTTGCATTCTTATGTGTCCTTGCACTAACATTATTGAAAAATGAATATGCACTGCTTCTTGGATTAGGAATTGCGGTTATGGATGCGTTTCCAGTCCTTGGCAGCGGATTGGTTTTTATTCCTTGGAGTATTATTATGCTTTTCGATGGCAATATTTATGCAGCCGCAATCCTGATTACCACATATCTACTCTGCCAGGTGGTTCGGGAGGTGCTAGAGCCAAAATTAATCGGGAAGTGCATTGGTACCAGACCGCTATTTACATTAATTGCCATGTATGTGGGAGTACAGCTTTTCTCGTTCGCTGGATTTATCCTCGGACCGGTCGGACTGGTTATCATAATCACGACAGTAAAGGTAACCAAAGAAAAGTTGGAGGAAGAATATGCATGTGCCAAAGAGGACGATATGCCCTATAGTGATGCCAGAATATCCACTTGACAAAGTGGATATTCTGGCATAGAATTAAGTACATTATAAAGCGATGATGAGGAATAGTATTTAGTTGTCACATTTCAGAGAGAGAAGTGATCGGTGAAAGCTTCTTATGGGAGATGCTAAAGAACCGGCCTCGGAGTATCATATGAAAGGAAATTATAATATTTCCTCTAAATATGACGTAATACCGGCGTTAACGGAAAAAGAGAGCTGGAGTTCGTCAGCTAATTAGGGTGGTACCGCCGAGTAGTCTTTCGGTCCCTTTGTGGGATAGAAAGGCTTTTTTTGTCGTATAGGAAATTACGTCCTATTACGATAAAAAACGCTCCGCTAAGGATGCGCACTCGCACGTATTGTATTTTGCCAGCGAAACTCTTTCTTAAATCAATTTGCACAATTTATGTATTGTGTAGTAAATATGAAACAAATGTTACTGTTCACACCCCAATAA
>SVEA01000176.1 GCA_015057615.1 Lachnospiraceae bacterium
AAGAAAAGCGACATTAGCAAATGCCAAAGCAGCTTATGATATGGGCGTTAATATGATACTGCTTACCGGGAATCCTGGGAATGGAATTAGTAATAAAGCGATATCGGATTCTTTAAAAACAATCGGAAGCCAAATGAGAGATAATCTGATCCTGGCAGCCGGGAAAATGCATGCAGCAGGTGTTCTTACGGAAGGCGGAGAATAGATCATCACCAAGGAGGACGTGCAGGAATTTGTGGAGGCAGGAGCGGATATTATCTTACTTCCTGCACCGGGAACTGTTCCAGGGATCACAATGGAATATGTCCGGGAATTAGTGACTTTTGAACATTCCCTCGGGGTATTGACAATGACTTCTATTGGAACCTCTCAGGAGGGGGCGGGTACCGCTACCATCCGGCAGATTGCTCTTATGTGTAAAATGACAGGTGCCGACATTCATCATATCGGTGATACCGGTTATCCAAGGGTAGCAATATCGGAAAATATTATGGCATATTCCATTGCGATCCGAGGAGTACGGCATACCTATCATAGAATGGCAGCATCCATTAATAGATAATTACAATGAAAAGCATTCCTGTTAGGAAGAATGTAATATGCATCGAACCAGGAATACTTTTTTAATACATAAAAATACTTAAATATGTAGGTTATGGGGTTTTTAGGGGGTAGTTCTACATGGAAAAAGGTATACATCAGATTAACAAGGTGAGTTTACAAACGAAGCTAATACGAATGTTTCTTTTAACGTCTGCAATTCCAATTCTCTTTTTAAGCTTTTTTTCTTATTATAATATTTCCGATACGCTAAAAAAAAACATGAAAGAATTTTCGGTAAATAATCTGAAGCAAACGGGAAAAAATCTGGAGATATGGTTAGAATCCTATGAGGATTTACTTTATCAGATTTATACAGATGATGATGTGGTATCTTTGGTGGACAAACTCAAAAATAAAGAGGACGTTCCAGTAGCCAAGAACCAGTTAAGAAGATATTTACGAGGGTTATTAAATACTAAGGAGTATATCCGATCCATTACACTGATCACTTCGGAAGGTATGATTATCACCTATGACCAGTTGACACCGGTTACCATTGAAAACTCATGGATTGATAACTTCAGTTTAACCCCAGATGAAGTATATAAAGAAGTGTCTGCAGATAATAAGACCCATGTATTTCCGACAGAGTACGGGGCCAATTTCGCCAATAAAGATTATTATTTGTTCCATATTGCTCATC
This sequence comes from Lachnospiraceae bacterium, assembly GCA_015057615.1. Taxonomy (GTDB): domain Bacteria; phylum Bacillota; class Clostridia; order Lachnospirales; family Lachnospiraceae; genus Mobilitalea. The sequence continues at coordinate 1,247 of SVEA01000176.1, forward strand.
GTATTATCGATTATAAGAACTTAGCAAAGAAAACAGGTGTTGCGATTGTCAGTATCGATGAGAAATTTTTGAGAAATGTATGCCTGACACAGGATGCTTGGGAAGAAGAAGTAAATAACTTCAATTTTATCGTGGATGACAAAGGAAGGATTATTTCCTTTATCAATCAGAATAGCTTATTACATAAAGTTACAGACGAGACGACCTCCTTGGAGGAGAGGGAGAAAGATTATCTGGAATTTATCGTAGGAGAAGGGTTATTCGAGAAAGAATATATCTCGATAAATGTATATAGAGATGAGGCTTTGCAATGGGATATCGTGAATGTATCTAATCAAAAAGATACGATGATCAAATTAAGTAAACAGCAGGAAATTGATATTATTGTAAGTCTCCTTTCTTTAGCGATAGTTATCACTCTAATAGTGATTTTATCTAGACAGCTGGGTAATTCCATTAAACAGGTAGTAGCTACGATGCAGGTGGCTAGTTTTGGCAATCTGAAGATTCGGGTTAAGGAAGATAAGCAAATGCCAATTGAGGTGGAAACGATAGCCCTACAATTTAATGACATGCTTGGTAAGCTTGATGATTCGATGAAGAAAGAAAAAGAAGCAGGGGAACGCCAAAGGCATGCTGAGATAAAGGCGTTAGAAGCTCAAATTAATCCCCATTTCCTATATAATACGCTCGATACCATTAACTGGATGGCAATTGACAAGAATGAGTTTGATATCAGTAATGCGATTAGTTCCTTGGCTGCCATACTACGCTATGCCATCAAAAACAGTACCGTTACCGTTGAAATACGAGATGAAATTCAATGGTTGAAGAATTATATTTATTTGCAGCAAACAAGGTTAAAAAACAGTTTTAGTTGTGAAATTAATGTGGATCCGGAAGTGTTAGATTGCAAGATACATAAGCTTTTGCTACAACCCTTTATAGAAAATTCCATAATCCATGGATTTGTAGGGGTGAATAAGGAACACATATTAGAAATCGCATTTAAACTAGAAGGTGAATTCGTATGTATTACAGTAAGGGATAACGGAAAAGGGATTGCGCCTTCCGTGGTAGAATGTTTTAATAATGAAACGTTTCATACGACAGAAGACGATAGCCATATCGGTATGAAGAATGCGATTGCTAGGTTATATATGTACTATGGTGCAAAAGCCAGTGTCAATGTATCTAGCACTTTGGGTGAAGGGACTGTGATTACGCTTCGGATTCCATGGAGGTGAAACAAGATGAGAATTGTTATCGTAGAGGATGAAATAAGAACGAGGGAAGGCATCGCTAAACTGATTGATAAACTATTTTCGGAACATGAAGTGATAGGTAGTGCGTTAAATGGGGAAGAGGGATTGGAACTAATCCTAAGGAAAGATCCAGACCTTATTATTACGGATGTCAGGATGCCGATAATGGATGGCTTAACAATGCTCTCCATATTATTTGAAAAGAAGGTAAAAAGTAAAGCCATCGTTTTAAGTGCATATGCTGAATTTTCTTACGCGCAACAGGCAATGCGTTGGGGCGTAAGTGAGTATCTGATTAAACCTTTAGTAGTTAGTGATTTTGCACAGGCCATTAAGAATATTGAGATGCAAATAGCAGAGTCCAAATTACAGAGTCCAGATATCTTAGGTAGGTTGGATCATATTTTATTTGGCCTTATTTTTAGTGGGATTGAGGCAGATGAGAAATTATCCATGTATTTGGAAAACAAGTACGGAATGAATGAGCATACGCAATTTAGTGAAGTACCGATTTATCTAGGCGAAGATTATGCTGAAGTTATAGATAACATGAAATATGGCTTAAAAAAATTCCTAGAGGCAAGAAAAGATTTAAAATATTGCTTATTGGAGATTCCTAAGGAGAGAATGCTTCTTATCATTTTGTATGGATATGAAGATCAACATGCTGAAGACCAGCATGCTACGGAGAGATGGTTTCAAAACGGAATTATTTCGCAAACATGGGGAAAAGGCTTACAAAATGGTAGTTACGGTTGGATTAATGCAGTTGGTATCAAAGTGTTAAAGGCAAGCTATCAAAAGTTACGACAATATATGGATTGGAATATTTCCTTTGGCAATGCTGTCATGATTTCATACCCCAAGATATTGCAGGTGCAAACGACCCTATGTATTTATCCAATCGATATTGAGAATCGGCTTAAGGCCGCATTATGTTCATTGAAAATGGATAAGGTGCTGCGATGTATCGAGAAGTTTAATGAATATTTTGAAAATGGGAAGATTTATGCACCAAAAGAAATCAAAGAAAGCTATGTCCGATTTTTGTGGGCGATGATGAATGTTGCCAAAGAAATCGGTGAATTAAGTCAGGATCAGGTAGACCAGAAAAAGATCCTCGAAAGAATCATGAGTTCTATGAATAAAAAGGAGTTAAACGCTGTCGCAGAGGAAACTTTTTTATGTATTAAGAAGGAAGACAAGGAAGACCCGCTTAGTTTAAATGTAAAGAGAGCGGAGAATATGATCCATGAGTATTTCCAGACAGGAATTACATTGGAAGAAATTGCAGCTAAGTTAAATATCACGCCAGAATATCTTGGAATGCAATTCCGTAAGGAAAAGGGGGTTACCTTTAGTACCTATATGAAAGATTTTCGTATTACGAAAGCGAAGAAATTATTGATCGGCAGTAAGTTGAAGGTTTTTGAAGTTGCTGAGAAGGTAGGATATTCCGATGCCAAATATTTTAGTCGTGTATTTCGAGAAAATACCGGTCAGTTGCCTGCAGAGTATAGAAAAACGAATAAATGATATTGGATTATTCATCCTTTATTAGTTTTTTTGAGTTTTACTACTTGAAAATTAATCTTATAATACAGTTATGATTAATAATAAATGGAGGGTGAAAGATGAAAAAGGTATTAGCAATGCTTGTTGCAATCACCATGATTGCAGCGATTATGGTAGGATGCGGCTCCAGCAAGGATAATCAAACTGCCAAAACCTTGCAAGGAACCAATGAAACGTCGGGAACTTCGGAAAAGGCAGATGATAGTGCATCGAAAGAGGGTAATGAGGATGCCGGCGATACATCAGGAACGGTTACCGTTTGGTATTACTGGGAAGCGGAAAAGCACCAGGAAGCATTAAATAAACTTATCCATAAATTTAATGATTCACAAAGTGACATTACGGTTGAAGCAAAATATGTTCCTTTTGCAGATTTTAAGAAACTGTTATCCATTGGTGCTTCTGCGGATGCACTTCCAGATCTCGTTATCCTGGATAATCCAGACCATGCAGCTTATGCATCAATGGGAATCTTCGCAGATATCACAGGTAGATTTGATGTAAGTACATATTATGAGGGGCCGGTAAATTCCTGTACTTTAGACGGAAGATTATATGGTGTGCCTTTTGGAAGCAACAACTTATTACTGTATTATAATGAAGATATGTTAAAAGCAGCAAACCAAGAAGTTCCTACTACATGGGATGAGCTAATAGAAGTGGCAAAAGCTTTAACAACCGATACGGTATCTGGTTTTGCACATAGTAGTTTACAGAATGAAGAAGGTACCTTCAACTTCCTTCCATGGGTTTGGTCAACCGGTGCATCTTCTTATGAAATCAATTCCGAAGGTGGAATTAAAGCGTTAACCTTGATTCAGAAGCTTGTTGAATCAGGAGCTATGACAAAAGAAGCAATCAACTGGACACAAGGAGATACGATGAACCAGTTTATCTCTGGAAACCTTGCTATGATGATAAACGGAACATGGCAAGTACCAACAATGCGTGCTGAAGTACCAGATTTAAATTGGAATGTTGCTCCAATTCCGATGGATGCTATACCAACATCTGGACTTGGCGGAGAAAACTATGCAGTAATTGCAGGGGGAAATGAAGACGCAACGATTGCATTCTTGAAATTTGCTACCAGCAAAGAGCAATGCCTCTATATGATGAATACTATGGGCTTTATCTCCTCCGATTCAACGATTGCAGTAGAGCAGTTTAAAGGGGATCCCGTTTATGAAGCATTTGTAGAAGGGATGAAGTACGCTTATGCAAGAGGTCCTCTACCTGAGTGGCCTGACGTTTCAGATACGATTTCCTTAGCATTTAATGAAGTGATAACAGGAGCAAGTACACCGGAAGATGCAGCAGCGAAGGCACAGGCAACGATTGATAATATATTAGGTCAATGAAATTGATAGGTTGAAAGGGGGCAGGAAGTCACGTAAAATGTGCACCTCCTGCCCTTTTTACACAAAAACGGAGGAATACCATGAGCAAGATTAAGAAGTTATTTAAATATGATAACGTGGGTATCTGGTTTGTATTACCTGCATTCATTTATATGATTCTTTTTGTCGGATATCCGATTATCTATAATTTTATATTAAGTTTTCAAGATGTAACGGTAAAAACCCTGCGAAGCGATGTCAAAAAATTTGTTGGATTTCGAAATTATATTGAACTATTCCAGCAGAATAAAGTGCTAGCAACATCCATATGGAACACATTGGTATTTACCGTGATGTGTCTTGTGTTTCAGTTTGTGATCGGATTTGCATTGGCTCTTTTCTTTAATAAAAAATTTAAGTTTTCAAAGCCGGTTCGAGGACTTTTGATGATCCCCTGGATGATACCAATTACGATTACCGGCCTGATCTTTAAATTTATGTTTGGTACCGATGTGGGCATTATTAATTATTTCCTTCGTAGTATGAACCTTATCAGTGAAAATATTGATTGGCTAACGAATACAGCAACTGCAATGCCTGCAGTAATATTTGCAAATGTTTGGATTGGTATTCCGTTTAACATGATTTTAATCTCTACCGGATTGACTACAATACCGACAGAATTATACGAAAGCGCATCCATCGATGGAGCAAACAAGTTTCAGACATTTCGGAAAATAACATTACCTTTGTTGAAGCCAACGATTGAGTCCGTATTAATCTTAGGGTTTATTTATACATTTAAAGTATACGATTTAATTTATGTTATGACCACTGGCGGACCGGTAAATTCAACGCAGGTATTATCAACCTATTCCTATAAATTGTCCTTTGATATGTTTAAATACAGCAAAGGAGCAGCGGTTGCCAACATATTGTTCATCATTTTATTCTTTGTAAGTCTTATCTATCTAAAATATGTTTATGTTGAGGAGGAAGCATAATGGGAATAGACGGTAATTTATCGAAGCGAAAAAACATCCTATACTGCATTGTTTCCATCGTGATTCTTTGCTTTTTGTTGTTTCCACTATATTGGATTTTAGTTACTTCATTAAAAACGGAAAAGGAGATTTTTCAGATTCCACCTACCTTTTGGCCGAAAGAATTAAATTTAAAGTCTTATTTGGTGCAATTAGAGGGTGGAGATTTTAATATGTTTCATTCCTTTGGGAATAGTTTGATTATTTCTCTAGGATCCATGATTATTGCTATTGTATTAGCCGTTCCTGCATCTTATGGTATTGCCAAATACAATTTTAAAGGAAAAAAAGCGATTGTTCTTGGTTTCCTTGTTACGCAGATGCTGCCAGTTTCTGTATTGCTGACACCATTATTTATTATGTTTAAGAATATGCATTTATATAATACGCTTTGGTCTACCATCTTGGCGGATACAACCATAGGAATACCATTTTCTGTGTTAATCTTGAAGAATTATTTTGCAGCTATACCAAAGGAATTAGAAGAGGCTGCTTATATTGATGGTTGTAACAAATTTACAGCATTTGTCAGGGTCCTTATTCCAATAGCAAAGCCAGGTGTCATGGTCTGCGGCATCTTCTCATTCCTATATGCATGGGGAGACCTGGCATACGGTATGACATTTATCATTGATCAGGAAAAGAGGCCAATTACCGCAGGTATCTTTAACTTTATGGGGCAGTATGGAACAAAATGGAGCTACTTAACTGCTTTCGCAGTAGCTACAATTATTCCTGTTGCATTAATATTTATATTTATGCAGAAGTATATCATTAGTGGTATGACGAGCGGAGCTGTTAAGGGATAAGTGCGCCTAGAAAAGGGCGGATAGTTTAACGGGTGGAATTCCCGTACTGCAAGGTCTAGCAAACCACCGTTAGCGAGTCTTGGGTGCTGTCTGGTAAAACAGGCAGGGCTAAGCGTACAGTCAGAAAACAGGGTTATAATGCTATTGAGCTTCGAAACTTTACAACGTTTTTAAAGGCCGACGCAGTTTATCCATGCGGAAATATAATCAGTCCAATACGGGCAAACATCTACATGCATTATGTTCTAGTACTCTGGTACAAAGCGTACATTGAGAAGCATGGGAAAGGAAACAGCTTTCTAGTGGTGTATGCAGACGACTACCTTGCAGGATTTGACAATAAGTGGGAAGCAGAGAGGAGTTCATATCGTGAGATGTGAATTTACTCAACTAAAATAGGTTTGGAGGGGTATCGTATGTTTCGAGTTGATAACGACAAATTGGTATTTCATTATGATGCAGAAGAATTATGGATTGAACCGTGGGGCGATAATGCGCTGCGAATTCGGGCAACCAAGAATCATAGTATGCCAAAGGAAAATTGGTCGCTTTTGCAGATAGATAGTAGGAAAGCACAGATCGTATTGGAAGAAGAATATGCGACAATTACAAATGGGAAAATAAAAGCGGTTATATCTCATTTAGGAAAAATAATGGTGTATAACCAAAAAGGTGAGCTGCTACTAGAGGAATATAGCAGGAATAGAAGAGACATTTTGGATCCGAAATGCAGTGCACTGGAGGTAGAAGCAAGGGAATTTAAACCGATTACCGGTGGGGATTATCAACTTACCTGGCGTTTGGAATCAGTTCGTCCTGATGAAAAAATATATGGAATGGGTCAGTATCAGCAGCCATATCTGGACTTGAAGGGTATGGATCTTGAACTAGCGCATAGAAATTCACAGGCAAGTGTACCCTTTGCGTTATCCTCCTTGGGATACGGCCTTTTATGGAATAATCCCAGTGTAGGAAGGGTAGTGTTTGGAAAGAACATAATGAGCTATGAGGCATCTTCCACGGAGGCGCTTGATTGCTGGATAGTCGCTGGTGATTCCCCTGCAGAGATCGAGCAAGCCTATGCGAAAGTCACTGGTACGGTTCCCATGATGCCGGAATACGGACTTGGCTTCTGGCAGTGCAAATTAAGGTATCAGACTCAGGAGGAGTTGCTGGAGGTTGCTCGTGAATATAAACGAAGAGGTCTTTCAATCGATGTCATTGTGGTAGATTTCTTCCACTGGCCGAAGCAAGGGGAATGGAAGTTTGACCCAGTTTATTGGCCAGATCCGGAAGCGATGGTTAAGGAGTTAAAGCAAATGGGTATTGAACTGATGGTATCTATTTGGCCTACCGTAGATAAAACAGGTGAAAACTATGAAGAAATGCTGGAAAAAGGGTATTTAATTCGAACGGAAAAAGGGTTCCGGGTAGGGCTAGATTTCCAAGGGGCAACCATTCATTTCGATGCAACGAACCCGGAAGCGAGAGAGTATGTATGGGAGAAAGCAAAGAAACATTATTACGATAAGGGAATCCGGATCTTTTGGTTGGATGAGGCTGAACCTGAGTACACGGTGTATGATTTTGATAATTATCGCTATTATCTTGGAAGCAATCTACATATTGGTAATCTATATCCGAGAGAGTATGCGAGAGCTTTCTATGAGGGTATGCAAAGGGAAGGGCAGGGGAATATCGTAAATCTTGTACGATGTGCATGGGCAGGAAGCCAGAAGTATGGTGCCTTAGTATGGTCAGGAGATATTGCATCCAGCTTTGAAAGTATGCGCAACCAGCTAATGGCAGGATTAAATATGGGTATTGCCGGGATTCCGTGGTGGACAACGGATATCGGCGGCTTTCATGGCGGAGATCCAAACGATGAGAAATTCAGGGAGCTCTTTGTTCGTTGGTTTCAATGGGGAACCTTTTGCCCTGTCATGCGTCTTCATGGCGACCGGGAACCGAGGCAGCCACAATACGGTACATCCGGTGGGGCAAGTTGTTGCTCGGGAGCGGACAATGAAGTTTGGAGCTATGGAGAGCAGGTATATGATATCTGCGTAAAATATATGAACATTAGAGAAAAACTCCGTGATTATACAAGAAAGCTGATGAAGGAAGCGCATGAAATAGGCACTCCAGTTATGAGAACGATGTTCTATCAGTTCCCAGATGATGAAAAGTGCTGGGAATTATCCGATGATGAATATATGTATGGTGATCGTTATTTGGTTGCACCTGTACTTTACGCTGGTGCAAAGGAGCGTGAAGTATATTTGCCTAAGGGTTGTTCGTGGAGAATGTTGGAAAGCGGTTCGGTATTTGAAGGAGGCACCATAATAAAGGTTGCATTAACACTGGAATCAATGCCGGTATTTGAAAGATTATAAAGGGGAAAGGATTCCATTATGAGTAAGGAAGTAATAAAGGAAATCGAATTAAACCAAGTGAAAATTGCAGATGAATTTTGGTCTAAACGACAGACACTAATCACCGATACCGTCATTCCTTATCAGGAACGTATTTTGGATGATCAGGTTGAGGGTGTTGAAAAAAGCCATGCCTTTGCAAATTTTCGAATTGCTGCTGGCCTAGAAGATGGTGAATTTTATGGTATGGTGTTTCAGGATAGTGATGTTGCTAAGTGGTTAGAAGCGGTAGCTTATTCATTAAGCATTAAACCGAATGTGGATTTGGAAAACAGGGCAGATGAGATCATTGAGATTATAGCCAAAGCACAGCAACCGGATGGCTATTTAAATACCTACTTTACAATTAAAGAGCCGGATAAAAGATGGACCAATTTGCATGCATGTCATGAATTGTATTGTGCAGGACATATGATGGAAGCGGCAGCAGCCTATTTTAAAGTAACGGGTAAAGATCAATTACTTAGCGTAATGGAGCGGATGTCAGGTCATATAGAAAAGCATTTTATTACAGCGCAAAGGGAAGGAATTCCGGGACACCAGGAAATAGAAATTGGATTAATGAAAATGTATCATGCAACAGGAAAAGAGAAGTTCTTTAACCTGGCTAAGCATTTTATCGATGAAAGAGGAAACAATCCTGATTATTTCCTACGTGAGGATCAAAACCGAGGGTGGAAGCATGATATCATGGATCCTAGAAATACAAAATACAATCAAAGTTTTGCACCGGTTAGGGAGCAGAAAACGGCAGAAGGGCATAGTGTCAGAGCTGTTTACATGTATACGGCAATGGCAGACATTGCATCGGTAAATAATGACAAGGAACTATACGAAGCTTGTAAAGCGGTATGGAATAATATTGTAAGCAAAAGGATGTATATCACGGGAGGTATTGGATCAAATGTTGAAGGAGAAGCATTTACCATAGATTATGATCTTCCAAATGATTCTGCATATACAGAAACCTGTGCAAGTATTGGACTGATTTTCTTTGCAAAAAGAATGCTGGATATTCATCCATCGAATAAATATGCTGATATTATGGAACTTGCGCTATATAATGGAGTACTCAGCGGTATGCAGTTAGATGGAAAACGGTTTTTCTATTGTAATCCTTTGGAGGTTAACCCGGAAATCTCTGGCAAACTATTTGGGTATAAGCATGTACTTCCAGAACGTCCAGGCTGGTATCAATGCGCTTGCTGTCCACCGAATGTTGCAAGATTACTGACGTCTCTTGGCCAGTATATATGGTCAGAAAGTGTAGATACGATCTATTCCCACCTCTATATAGGAGGTACTTCGAAGCTTGAATTGGCAACCATTACTTTAGCTTCCCAATATCCTTGGAAAGGAGATATTACCTATACCATCAATTCCTCAGGAACGAAATCTGAGTTTACTTTGGCCATTCGTATTCCGTCTTATGTGAAAGAATTTAAAATCCTTCTTAACCATTTGGAATATTCAGAAAGACTGGACATTCGAGACGGTTATTGCTATATCCATCAAAATTGGGGGGAAGGAGATACCGTTCAACTGCTCTTTGATATGCCTGTTAGAAGGATGCACACCAATACCTTAGTTAGAAATAATATAGGCTGCGTAGCCTTAATGCGTGGGCCAATTGTTTATTGCTTCGAGGGAAACGATAATGGTAATAACATTCAGGAGCTTCACGTAAAAAGAGATGAAAAAATCATAATTGGTAACTATGATCCGGAACTACTGGGTGGAATTGTACCTCTTAAAATGAAAGGAATTCGAATTTATGCCAATGATGGTCTATATTTTGAGGAGGATTTTTCTAAAAAAGAAGAAATGCTAACTGCTATTCCATATTATGCATGGGGTAATCGCGGATTGACGCAAATGCGGGTTTGGATGCATGAGGATTAGTTACTTTTCTATAGTAAGTGATTGTAGAAGAATGATGAACATTATACCTTTGCTAATATAAAAGTTGTTAAAAGTAAGTGGACTTGTGTCTTAACTATTGACACAAGTCCAATAGTGATATAGCCTATAAAATAGTTCCGAACAAAAATGTTAACATTTCTGATTTTACTTTAGATGAACTCGCCGTACTTGAGATGGTTGCCTGCTTTTTTAAGGATTTTACTTCGAAAGAAATTATTGATTATATGCATCAAGAAAAAGCATATTTAGAAACAGAACCGTATCAGATCATATCATATAATCTAGCAAGATGTTTAAATGATTTAAAGTGATTAATAATGAAATTGAATGGTACTTCTATTATTCAATAGAGTATAGATAAAAAACCAGATTGATTAAAAGGCCGAAAAAGAGGAGGATGAGGATATGGCGAAAAGAATGTTGGATTGTGTTGCATCTGATTTTGCTAAATTTACAAAAGAGGATTTCCTTTCTTCCATTGCGGGTAGTGAAGGAAGAATTATTACTTGTGAATGTATTGGTTCCATCATGCCGGTGCTCGGGGATGTGACGAATGCAGAGTTGGTTTCATCCATGGGAGCGGACATAATTCTTCTTAACATGTTTGATGTTAATTACCCTGTTATTCATGGCTTACCGAAGACAGAACCCAAGGAAACCATTCATAAATTGAAACAGCTGACCGGAAGAATGATCGGTATCAATCTGGAGCCGGTAGAAGAGGGTTTGGTAACCATCCAGGATAATACTCCATGGGCAATGTCGGAAGGAAGAAAAGCGACATTAGCAAATGCCAAAGCAGCTTATGATATGGGCGTTAATATGATACTGCTTACCGGGAATCCTGGGAATGGAATTAGTAATAAAGCAATTTCGGATTCTTTAAAAACAATCGGAAGCCAGATGAAAGATAAACTGATCCTGGCAGCTGGGAAAATGCATGCAGCCGGTGTTCTTACGGAAGGCGGAGAAAAGATCATCACCAAGGAGGACGTGCAGGAATTTGTGGAGGCAGGAGCGGACATTATCTTACTTCCTGCGCCGGGGACTGTTCCAGGGATCACGATGGAATATGTCCGGGAATTGGTGACTTTTGCACATTCCCTCGGGGTATTAACAATGACTTCTATTGGAACCTCTCAGGAGGGGGCGGATACCGCTACCATCCGGCAGATTGCTCTTATGTGTAAGATGACAGGTACCGACATTCATCATATCGGTGATACCGGTTATCCAGGGGTGGCAATACCGGAAAATATTATGGCATATTCCATTACGATCCGAGGAGTACGGCATACCTATCATAGAATGGCATCTTCCATAAACAGATGATGGATTATCTATTGACTCAAAATTGTAATTATCTAAGAAAATATGCTTATTGCATTCAAATTATTGATTTTATTGAGATGCTTCGAGATAAAAAACTTGATGGTTTAAATCGAAAAAACGCAAAGATATTATGGAGTTATATCCAAAAAAGAAGATTGATGTATTGTATTTGATGACATCCTGGATATTGTGTTACATACGCAGTATCCAGGATGTCATTTTTCTTTCTGTTTTTCTGTTCATTATACTCGTCAAGTTATGAACTGGTAAGTTCGGTAGCTTTCGGAAAAAAGGTTCGATAAATAAAAACACCAGTTATTATAAACGGCTGGTATAAGATGTATATCACTATATTAAAATTTCGGCTGGTCAATGTGTGCCTTCATCCTAACATTATGTAGGTTCTTAAATTCCGAAGGGGTACATTTTTTATATATCTTAAATAGCCTGTTAAATGTTGCAAGACTTACAAAGCCTGAACGCATAGCTACTTCAGTTATAGATAAATTAGGATCTATTAATAGCCTCTCTGCATTCATGATTCTATGCTTGTTCAGATAGTTAGTATAAGACATTCCTGTAAATTGTTTAAATAGACGGCTAAAATGGAATTTGCTAAAGCCGGCTATGGAAGCGGCATCATCCAAGGTAATTCTTTCTGTGCAATGCTCATTTATATAATTGCATATATTAAGGAATTTATCAATATATTCATGTTGCTTATTAATTCTTGTGCTAGGAAGAGCTGTTCTTGTTTTCATGCAATTTCTGCATAAAATAACCATGAAATGTATCAATCTGGAATAAATATAAGTTTCCTTTAATGGATTATCACTAAAATATTCTTCTGTAATATCGAATAGTATGGTTTCTAATGTATCATGATCATTTTTATTGGATTCTTCTGTAATGATGACATATGGTTGGAATATATATAACATGGTATCTAGTCCATTTATTTGATTTAACAAATAATAATCCATCTGTAAAATAATCCGTTCCCCATCCCCAGGTGAAAAAAGTTCATGTAATTCTCCGGAAGATACTAAAATAATATCTCTGGGATTTAGAGTATGCTTTTCATCATTTATTGCAATGGTATAGATGTTTTTTATAGGCATTATTACCTCGATAGCAGTATGCCAGTGTATTGGGTAGTCTTCTGCTTCTTTATTACGATATAAACGAATACCAGTATTCTTATCATAGGAAACAGTTTCCTGGGTTCCATTTAAAATTTCAATCATAGCATTTCCTTTCTGATGTAGGTTATTTTGAGACAAAACATTCCTATCCATCATAATTGTTTTCACAGAGAGTATCCCAAATCTTGTTATATTCTTATAGTTATAACCAATAGTGCAAATTGCATATTAAATATATGGAAATGAGGAGTTGTAATGTTAATAATTTGGCTTAAGTATAACTTGATATTAGAATGTATAAATAAATCGTACAGTAATTTAATAATAACTACAAACAATATTGTGAAATTAGCAATATTTGATTAATCAAGAGCAATATGTAAGAAGTACATTTAAGCTAAATAACATACAATTAATATTGTGAATAAACAAACAATACTTCTGACTGATCTGATTACTAGGCTGCAATAGGGTTGGCCTATTACCCATTAGCAAATTTACTGGCATTAAGTTTATATCTGATAGCAGGATATAAACCTAATCCATAGTGTTAGGAGAGACAAGGTTGTCTCGAGACTCTGAAAGGAGCATGGTTATAAATATGAATAAAATCAAGAAGATTATTATAGGGGTACTACTTATATTTGCAATCGTGATTATGTTAGTGCTAATACCTGGAAATGATGCTAAGGACTACAAGGAAAAGTATGCTGATACAGCCAACTTAAACATAGATGTTGGAGGAATTAGCCGGGAAAGCACGTATGCCAAATATTTAGAAATGCATTCAAATACAGCAAGGCCAATTGGAAATATTGAGGTGGATATATTAAACCTTGTCAAGTCTGAGGGAACTGAGATCTTAGCAGAATACGAAGGAATGGAAAATGTGATATACACATCAGAAGATTCCTATGCGGAATGGCAGGTTAATATTCCTGAGGCTGGTATGTACCAGGTGCATATGGAGTATTATCCCATTAAGTCCCGAGGAGTTGATATAGAACGAAAATTCTATATTAACGGTGAAATCGCATTTATCGGTGCAGATGCTTTGAGTTTTTCAAGACTTTGGACAAATAAAACAGAAGTATTCCGAGATAATCAGGGAAACGATATCCGTCCAAGCCAGATAGATTTACCCGATTGGACAGGAGCATATTTTAAAGATGATCTAGGCTACTATACAGAACCCTATACCTTTTATTTTGAAGAAGGAATTAATAATATCGCACTTGAAGCAATGAATGAACCGGTTGTGATTAAAAAGTTAACATTAAAGGGAATAAGTAAAAAGCCTTCCTATTCAGAATATCGGCAAAGCATACCGGTTGTGCAGACTTCAGAAACATCATTGAATTTTAAGAAAGTAATTCAGGGGGAGGATTCAACGCTCCGTTCTTCGCCTTCACTGTATGCCATATATGATAGGTCGGCACCGAATACGGAGCCTTACAGCGTATCCAAAATTCGGTTGAATATGATTGGCGGTAATGCCTGGAGAGTCCCGGGGCAGTGGATGGAATGGGAGTTTGAGGTTCCGGAAGATGGCTATTACAATATTACCATTAAGGGGCGTCAAAATTACCAGAGAGGTTTTGTATCTGCTAGAACCTTATACATTGATGGAAAGATTCCTTTTTCAGAGGTAGAGGATATTAGCTTTCAATATAGTAACCAGTGGGAGTCGATATCCCTTGACGATACAGAGGGAATTCCCTTTGCGTTTTACCTAACAGAAGGTAAGCATACGATTCGCATGGAAGTTACCCTTGGATATATGGGACAAGTCTTAAATGATATGCAGGATTCCGTTTATCGATTAAATGAAATCTATAGAAAAATACTCGTATTAACCGGTTCAAACCCAGATAGATACCGTGATTATAAGATTGAACAAACATATCCTGAGGTAATTGAAGGTATGGATTTGGAGGGTAAGCGATTGTATAAATTGATTGATGAAATTATCGCTTATACAGGGCAAAATGGCGGTCAGGCTGCATCCTTACTTACATTGGCAGAACAGCTTGAAAAATTTGTAGATAGACCTGATAAAATACCGGTATCTTTCGTAAATTTCAAAGAAAATATCAGTGCTTTTGGGACCGCCATACTAACCTTAAGTGAATCACCTTTGGATATAGATTACATAACTATAACCGGTATGGATGCAGAACCGGATGAAGTAAAAGCAACATTCCTTAGTAAGGCTGTTCATGAAGTAAAATCTTTTATTGCTTCCTTTACCGAAGATTATAATTCAGTCGGTGATGTTTATGATAAAGCGGAAGCTATCGATGTATGGATACTAACTGGAAGGGATCAGAGTACGATACTGAAGGCAATGATTGATGATACGTTTACACCACAAACTGGCATTAAGGTAAATGTTAAGCTGGTGGAACCTGGTACCTTATTAAACGCAGTAATCGCCGGCACGGGCCCGGATGTGGTGTTATCTGCAGGACAGGGGGAACCGGTTAACTATGCATTGCGTGGCGCCGTGGAAGATATAACCCAATTTGATGATTATGAAGAGGTATTAAAGGAGTATTACGCCAGCGCCTATGAACCTTATAAATTTGAAGGTGGAATTTATGCAATACCGGAAACACAGTATTTCAATGTTATGTTTTATCGTAAAGATATCATTGTAGATCAGTTGGGACTGGAAATACCTCAAACTTGGGATGATTTAATTAATATCCTGCCGATTATACAGCAGAACAATATGCAAGTGGCAATACCTTCAACGGAACGCACGATTAACAATGTATCAAATCCCGACTTATCAACGTTCTTCGCAATGTTATATCAGAATGGCGATACTGTTTATGATGAGGATGGAAAGAGTACATTGATTGATGAGGAGAGCGGAATTAAAGCTTTTGAAACCTTTACTCATCTATTTACACAGTATAAGCTACCGACAATATACGACTTCCCTAACCGTTTCCGCTCCGGTGAGATGCCCTTAGGGATTGCAGATTTTAATACATTTAACACTTTAGTCGTGTTTGCACCTGAAATTAGGGGATTATGGGACTTCACTCCAATACCGGGAACACTACAGGAAGATGGAACTATCGATCGATCCAGTCATACCTATGGGGCTTGCTCGATTATGTTTCGGCAGGAGGATGAAAATGTTAAAGAAATGTCATGGAAATTCCTAAAATGGTGGGCAAGTGCCAAAATGCAAGTGCGATTTGGACAGGAAATGGAGAGTATTCTTGGTGCTTCCGCCAGATATGCTACTGCCAATAAATATGCATTTGAACAGCTGTCATGGAGCAGCAATCAGATGGAAGTATTAAAAGAACAATGGCAATGGGCAGCCGGATTACGAGAGGTCGCCGGAGGATACTATACAGGACGCCATATTACTAATGCAGTACGTAAGGTAATCAATAATAATGAGGATACCCGTGAAACCCTTTTGGATTATGCAAGAACAATTAATGAGGAAATAGACAAGAAGCGTTTGGAATTTGGCTTAGACATTAGATGATAGGAGGGATTGTTTGATGATATTAATGAAGAAATACTTAAAGAAGAAAAAAAGAGAAGCGGCTATTTCTTGGAAAATAGCAAAAAAATCAAAGACCTATTATCTGTTTTTGGCTCCCTATGCTATTTTGTTTCTTCTGTTCTATATATTGCCTGTAATCAGCTCGCTGTTTTTGAGCTTTACATATTACAATGTGTTAGAGCCACCAAAATTTATTGGTCTACAGAATTATATCAATCTAATTCTAGCAGATGATGTGTTCCTGATAGCAGTAAAAAACACTTTTTTAATTGCTGCAATTACAGGGCCGGTTGGATATATGGCAGCGTTCCTATTTGCCTGGTTTATAAATGAATTACCAAGATATTTAAGAGCATTTGCTATCGTAATCTTCTATGCACCTACGATATCAGGTCAGGTATATCTGATTTGGGCGATTATGTTCTCCGGTGATGCTTATGGATATATTAATGCATTTCTTTTAAAACTGGGAATTATTAATGCGCCTATATTATGGTTGACGAATCCGCATTATATGTTGACTGTTGTAATTATAGTAACCCTGTGGATGAGTCTGGGAACAGGCTTCCTGGCCTTTGTTGCGGGATTACAAGGCATTGATAAAGCGCAGTACGAAGCTGGTTATATCGATGGTATAAAAAATCGTTGGCAGGAGCTTTGGTATATCACTTTACCCAGCATGAAACCGATGCTATTGTTCGGTGCAGTTATGACGATTACACAATCCTTTGGTGTTGCCGATGTTCCAATGGCTTTGACAGGTTTTCCGAGTACTGATTATGCAACACAGACAGTTGTAACCCATTTGATTGATTATGGTTCGGTCCGATTTGAGATGGGCTATGCTGCTGCCATAGCAACACTTCTGTTCGTTACAATGATTTTGTGCAATAAGGCAATTCAGGCAATGCTGCGGCGTGTAGGAACATGAGGAATGAAATGGAGAGAAGAGCTATGATAATCAGAAGAAAACATTTAAGACGAAGAAAACCGAACCGGTCGAAAGCGGGAGATATTGGAATCTATTTACTGCTAATATTTTTTGGCCTTTTTATGGCCTTCCCATTAGTATATGCTATCAACAGTGCATTTAAACCAATGGATGAGATATTTGTATTCCCTCCGAGGTTATTTGTAAAGAATCCAACCCTGGATAACTTCCATGATTTGCTGGTAATCATGGGCAAATCATGGGTACCATTTTCCAGATACATATTCAACACAGTATTTATTACTACAGTAGGTACTGTGGGGCATTTGCTGATATCATCCATGGGTGCTTACGTATTAGCTAAATATGATTTTCCCGGCGCAAAGACATTCTTTAATATTGTTGTTGTTGCATTAATGTTTAATGGTTATGTAACTGCAATTCCCAATTACCTTATAATGTCTAAAATTGGTTGGGTTGATACGGTTTGGGCAGTTGTCGTTCCGGCTTTTGCCTCTCCGATGGGATTGTTCTTAATGAAGCAGTACATGGAAGGCATTCCAGATGCATTATTAGAGGCTGCCAAAATAGACGGAGCCCGTGAATGGAGAATTTTCTCCAGGATAGTAATGCCAATGGTAAAACCGGCATGGCTAACCTTAATGATACTTTCTGTTCAGGGATTGTGGAATACAAAAGCTTCCAATTTTATTTATTCGGAAGAATTAAAAACTCTACCATATGCCTTACAGCAGATTATTAATGGTGGTGTAGCAAGAGCCGGTGTGGGAGCAGCAGTTTCTTTGGTAATGATGATCGTTCCGGTTACAATCTTTATTGTATCGGAAAGTAATATTATAGAGACCATGGCAAGTTCCGGTATTAAAGATTAAGGAGGAAAGGTTGAAAGAATTTCATTCTTTCAACCGGAGATTTGTGCTACGCACAAAGTCTCCAGACTTTGAAAGGAGCATGGTTATAACAATGAATAGAAAAAGAATAAGAAAAGTAGTTATCTTTTTCACGGTTTTATTGCTGTTTCCAACTGTAACAGTACAAGCTGAGAGAACGGTATATACCTATACCTATGATTATTGGGGAATCGAAAGAGAGTCACCGGATGCATATCAGGCAGTAAGTACCATTACAGGAGAGGAGTTTGGGATCGGTGATTTCAAAGATCCGCAAGGCCTATTTGTAAGAGAGAATCGTATATATGTTTGTGATACCGCTAATAACAGAATTGTTATATTGGAGAGGAATGGTAATGACATTACATTAATTGATGAATTTAGTGAATTCACAGGAGACACATCAATCAACACATTAAATGAACCTCATGATATATATACAACGGAAAATGGTGATATGTATATAAGTGATACAGGCAATCAGAGGGTTCTCCATTTGAATTCTCAATATGAACTAATAAAGACCATGGTGCGCCCGGTGGATGAGACAATCGATCAGGCATCCGATTTTTTACCAATGAAATTAGTAGCGGACAGAGCCGGAAGAGTATTCGTTTTAGTTAAGAACTATAACAAAGGTTATCTTCAATATGATAATGATGGTAATTTTATAGGTTATATAGGTGCCAATGAAGTTAAGTTCAATATGGTTGATTACATATGGAAGATGCTATCAACAAAAGAGCAAAGAGCGCAAATGGAACAATTTGTTCCGACGGAATATAACAATATTGCCTTGGATCAGGATGGGTTTATCTATGCAACCACCTCTGTGTTTAATGAAAATGAACTAATAAATGATAAGGCGAAACCAATCCGTAAATTAAACTCTATGGGTACTGATATATTGATTAAAAATGGCGAGTACCCGCCAATCGGTGATATATGGTGGGGCAATGCCGCTGGTGTCACAGGACCTTCGAAATTTATTGATGTAACAGCCTTAGATAATGATACTTATTATGCGATAGATAAAACCAGAGGCAGAATATTTGGATATGATTATCAAGGAAACCTATTATATGGTTTTGGAAGTCTTGGCAATAAGCAGGGATATTTCCAATTTCCTACCGCATTAGAACATATGGGCACGGATTTGCTAGTATTGGATTCGAAAAATTCAGGCATTACATTTTTTACCTTAACCCAATATGGGGATTTGATTAATAAAGCCTTGGATGAGTATAAGAGGGGGAATTATGATATATCAGCCCAGTACTGGGAAAAAGTATTGATGCAAAATGGAAACTATGATTTGGCTTATATAGGCATTGGCCGGTCTTTGCTAAGGAAGCAAAGATATAAGGAAGCAATGGAATATTTTAAAATTGCTCTTGATGATGATAATTATTCGAAGGCATTTAGATTATATCGAAAGGAATGGATTGAAGAGAATATTGCATGGATTTTTGCAGGCTTCTTTTTAATAATAATTGCACCGCTAGCTATTGGCAAGATCAAAAAAATAAAGAAAGAGGTGGATGAAGCATGAAGATAGATGCATTGGCATATCAACAAAAAGTGCGGCATATAGGAAAGACACTTCGATATTCCCTATATGTAATCTCTCATCCGCTGGATGGATTTTGGGATCTTAAGCATGAAAAAAGGGGATCAGTAGCAGCTGCTAACATAATTATTGGTATGGCTCTATTAACAAATGTGCTTAAGCTCCAATTTACAAGTTTTATTTTCATGAAGGTAATATGGGAGTATGTTAATATATTAAAATTAATCCTTGGATTTTTAGCACCGATTATCATAGGCTGTGTGGCAAACTGGGGATTGACCACTCTATTTAATGGAAAAGGAACCATGAAACAAATATATATGGCTATTGGTTATGCATTAACCCCGTATGTAATCATTCAATTTCCAATGATATTTATCAGTAATCTGATGACCATAGAAGAGGGAGCGTTTTATTACTATATCAATGACTTCTCCATAATATGGTGCGGAGTTCTTATTATGAGTGCTATGATGATGATACATGATTATTCTTTGAGTAAGGCTTTTGTAACGATGTTTGCAACAATCGTAGGGATGATGTTAATCATCTTTGTATTACTTCTTTTCTTGAGTCTAGTAACGGATGCCGCGGCTTATTTTATTTCTTTATATAAAGAAATAAGCTTTCGTTTTTACTGATAAGGAGGGCTGATCATGAAACGACTATTAAAGATAAGCATATTCCTTTTATCATTATTAATATTAACCGGGTGTACAAAAGAAGAGGTACAGGACGAGGCTATGCAGACTTATTCCTATGAGCAGGATTTAGAAACCTATGAACTGGAAAACGATAGGTTGAAATTTACACTTAATCCTGATACCACATATTTTGAAGTGGTGGATAAGCAAAATAATTACACTTGGACTTCTAACCCGGTAGATGGAGCGAATGACCCGAATGCAGATTCGGAGAGTAAAAAGTATCTACAATCTACGCTTCTCATTGAATATAGTAATGATACCGGAATGAATACAATTTTTAACAATTATGAATATAGTATTTCCAAACAGATTTACTCAATTGAAGAGGGCGAAGATTATATCAAAGTAAATTATACGATTGGTAATGTTGAACAGGTCTTTATAATGCCTATTGCAGTTCCAGAATCGAGAATGAATATATTTAAGGATAATATGGATAGCAAGCAGCAAAGACAGATAAATGATTATTACCGAAAAATTGACATTACTAAGCTTCGTCCTACGGATAACAAAAGTGAGTTACTTTCTATGTATCCGGATCTGGAGACGGAACCTGTTTATGAGCTCCGCGAAGGTGTGGCGGATTACTTAAAAAAGAAAATAGAAACTATTTTTACAGAAGCGGGTTACTCCTACGAAGATTATCAAGAAGATTTAGCCCATTATGCAGCAGAAAATACAAAGGAAACCCCATATTTTAACGTATCCATTCGATATCGTCTGGAAGGAAATGATTTGGTTGTTGAGCTTCCTTTTGAAGATATGCAATGGAGAAATTCCTATCCATTGACCAAGATTGAAGTATTACCATATCTGGGAGCAGGTAATACACAAGAGGATGGCTTTATTCTGGTTCCGGATGGTAATGGTGGCATTATTAACTTTAATAACGGTAAAAATGAGCAAAGTTCCTATTATACCGAAGTGTATGGATGGGATAGCGCAATTAAAAGGGATGCAGTAATTGATGAAAGCAGGTCTGCTTTTCCCGTTTTTGGAATAGCAAAAGAAGGCGTTTCTATGATTGGTATTGTTGAGGATCATAGTGCAGTTGCATCTATTATGGCGGATGTCAGTGGTAGAACCCATAGCTATAATTATGTCAATGCCTCCTATGTTACCTTCCATTCTGCATCCGTGCAGGTTTCAGCAAAAACAGACAAATCAGTCATGGTTTATGAAGCGGAGAAGCCGGAAGGTGTTTTAAAACAAAGGTACCGCTTCCTGGGAACGGATACCTATTCTGAAATGGCGCAATCTTACCGGGATTACTTATTAGAGAGGTACCCAGGACTAACGAGAAAAGAAGATTCAAGCACACCGGTAAATGTTACCATAGTCGGCGCTATCGATGAAGTAAAGCAGCGTTTTGGCTTACCGGTTTCAATGCCGGTGTCTCTTACATCATACGAAGAAGCACGTACCTTACTAAAAGATTTAAACGAAGCAGGCTATTCCAATCTATCTATAAAATATAGTGGTTGGATGAACGGTGGTATTAAGCAGACGATTCCAAAGAAGATTAATACGATCTCACAATTGGGAAGTAAAAAAGAACTAAAAGAATTTATGAACTATGGAAAAGAAATCGATGTACCTATATATTTGGAAGGTATGGTTATGCATGCATTTGATGACGGCTTATTTGATGGATTTTCAGTAAATCAAGATGCAGCTAAGTTTACCAGTAGAGAGATTGTAGAGCTATATGATTTTTCCCAAATTTATTACGGTATCGAGGATTGGAACGATAGTTACTATCTGCTAAAGCCACAATTGACGATTAAATATATGAAAAATATTTCTGAATATGCGAAAGCTAGCTTCGCCTATGGAGTTGCGTTTTCGGATATCGGTTATTTGCTAAGTGCTGATTTTAATCCAAAGAATTTGACTACGAGATATGAAGCTATGTTAATGCAAAAGGCTGAGTTAGAAAGGATAGCTTCCAATGGCATGGGAATTGCGGTTAATGGCGGTAATGAATACGTACTTCCTTACGTCGATTTTATAACTGATATGGATTTGAAAGGCAAGCAGTATCAAATTATTGATCATTCGGTACCTTTTTATTCCATAGCAATTCATGGGTTGGTTAATTATGCAGGTGCTGCGCTTAATCTAGCGGGTGCATATCAGACCGAGATATTAAGAAGTGCGGAAGCCGGAGCCGGATTATCCTTCACCTTTACCAAGGAACCAACATCGATATTGCAAAATTCAAATTACACTCATTATTTTGCGACAGATTATGAAAAATGGAAAGATGAGGCTTACGCAATCTATAAAAGATATGAAGCAGAGTTAGGACATTGCTTTGATCAATATATTATAAATCACGAACGCCTGCAAAATGGGGTATTTGCTACCACCTATGAAGATGGAACTAAAGTATATGTAAATTATAACAATGTAGATTATGTCAATGGAGATTTAAATGTTCCTGCACATGATTACATAGTGGAAGGGAGGTAGCATGGCGAAGAAAAAACAGAAGAATCTGCAAAGGAGAAAAGCAATAACGGGATATCTTTTTATATCACCATTTATTATTGGTTTTATTGCATTTATGATTATGCCTCTTCTGGAATCCCTACGAATGAGTTTTAGTAATGTTGTGGTCTCCACAGGTAATGGTGGTTTCTCGATGGAATTTGTCGGCTTTGATAATTTTATTAAGGCATTTACCATAGACCCGGAATTCATTCGGATGCTTACAGAAGAGCTCTCAAGAATGGTAATTAATGTCCCGGCAACCTTAATTATCAGCTTTTTCATGGCATTATTGTTAAACCAGAAATTTAAGGCAAGAGGACTTGTTCGAGCTATATTTTTCCTCCCGGTAATACTTTCCTCTGGTGTATTAGTAGGTTTGGAATACAATAACAGCCTTTTATCAGGTTTAAAAGACTATATCCAGAAGAATTCCAATACAACAGAGATTACGGCAGTATTAGAAGAAATTTTATCCAACAGTGGATTGGGAAAAAGGTTTTTAGAGACGGTCTATGCGATAGTAAATGATGTATATAATGTAGTTATTTCCTCAGGTATTCAAATAATCATATTCCTTTCAGGACTACAGACGATATCAAAAAGTATGTATGAATCAGCTAAAATTGAAGGCTGCACAGTCTGGGAAAGCTTTTGGAAGATTACCCTGCCTATGGTCAGCCCGGTAATACTTGTTAATGTAATTTACACAATTATTGACTTCTTCATGCGAACGGATAGCGAGGTTATGACAAAGATAACCGAAACAATGATAGCAAAAATGGATTATGGGTTTAGTTCAGCAATGGCATGGAGTTACTTTGTGGCAGTTATTCTGATAATTGCAGTATTTAGCTTAATTACTTCAAGGTGGGTGTACTATTATGAATAGAAAAATACGAGACAGGTGGAAAGAACTAATTATTAGAAATAGGCAATCAGGCGGCTACCTGCTAAAGAAAATCATAAGTAGAAAAATATATACCATACTTAGAGGGATTTTGTTATTCGGCCTATGTTTTTTAATACTGCAACCGCTGCTCAATAAAATCTCCTTAAGCTTTATGGAGGAGAAAGATTTATATGATCAAACCATCATCGTTGTACCAAGGAATTTTACAATAGGGAATTATCGGTTAGTCAGTCAATTGATTGATTATTGGAAAGCGTTAGGAAATTCCATTGTAATTTCAACCCTGGTTAGTGTTATACAGGTTGCTTTTGCTACAATTGTTGGCTATGGGTTTGCAAGATTCAAGTTTCCATTTAAAAAAATATGGTTTGCATGCGTCATATTGGTGATTATTGTTCCTCCACAAACCATAATGTCATCCCTATATTTAAATTTCCGTTTCTTTGATATATTTGGAATAATTAAATTTTTTACGGGACAAACCATAAACTTACAAAAATCAATAATTCCTTATCTGCTATTATGTATGACTACTATGGGGCTTAAAAGTGGATTGTATATTTTTATGACCCGGCAGTATTTTAGAGGAATTCCGAAGGAATTGGAGGAAGCGGCCTATATGGATGGATGTGGTAATCTTAAGACATTTGTAAAAATTATGCTTCCGGATGCAAAGCCAATTTTAACGTCCTGCTTTCTATTCGCCTTCGTATGGCAGTGGACCGATTCCTTTTATTCCAAGATGTTTTTGGGTAATATCACCTTATTATC